>CAUHBW010000012.1 GCA_959604115.1 uncultured Bilophila sp.
TTCTTTTACGTGGGTGTGGGGGGGTTGGGGGTGGTTATGGGTAAATTTTCCCCACAAATTTTCCCTGCCCCCACCCCAATCTTCTATTTCCCTTCCTGCTCCGCGATCCAGCGCATGGCTTCGCGGAGGTCGAGCGTACCTTCGTAGATCGCGCGCCCGCTGATCGCGCCTTCGAGATTGGCAGACACGGAGAGAGGATACAGAGCCTTGACGTCGTCCAGCGTGGCGACGCCTCCGGCGGCGATCACCGGCACCTTGCTCGTCCGGGCCAGATGCGTCAGCGCGGGCACGTTCACGCCCGTCTGCATGCCGTCGCGCTCGATGTCCGTGTAGACGAGGAATGCCGCGCCGTCTTCGGCCAGACGGGGCACCACGTCGTCCACCGTGTACGGCGTGTCGCCCACCCAGCCGCGCGTCTTGAGACGCCCGTTCTCCGCATCCAGCGAAACGCCGATGCGTCCGGGACAGGCATGGCACAGCGCCGCGAACCGGGCGGGATCTTCCAGCGCGAGAGTCCCGATGATCAACCGGGTCACGCCCGCGTCAAGCCAGCGGTGCGCGGTTTCCTCGTCGCGGATGCCGCCCCCGAGCTGCACGGGAATGGAAAGCGCCTTGCACAGCCGCCCCACCAGTTCCGTGTTGGGCGAGACGCCCTGAAACGCGCCGTCGAGATCGACGAGGTGCAGGAACTTCGCGCCCTGCTCCTGCCATTGCAGCGCAGCCGCCACCGGATCGTCGGAAAAGACCGTGGAGTCGTCGGCCCGGCCGCGCCTCAGGCGCACGGCCTGCCCCCCCTTGATGTCCACTGCGGGGAAAAGAATCATAGCCCGAACTCCTTGATCATCTTGTCCATGCCTTCCTGCGCCAGCTCCTCGGTGCTCACCCACTTGCCGCCGCGCTTGATGAACGTGTTGAAATTCATGAGGTTGTCGCTCAGGCCGACCTGCTTTTCCTTAAAGTGCGAGCGGGCCACCAGCGCGCCGCCCTGCTCGCGCGTGTCGATCAGGTAGAAATCCATGTTCACGGCGGCGGAGGTGGTCACGCCCGCACCGCTTCCGGCCCGTTCGCGCCAATCGAGAATCTGGGGCACGATGATCAGGTCCACGCCCACGTCCTTCCCGATCTTGGCCCAGTGAGCCAGCGCGCCGTTGCGGTCGCGGGGATCGACCCCGGCGGCCTTGGGAATGAAGACATAGGCGCGCTTCGTCTGCTCCTTGAGCATCTTCATGAGATCCTCATTGAACGTCGCCACGGCTTCCGGAGACGCCAGCACGCGATCGTCGGGGATGAATCCGGCCAGCAGGTCGGTCGTGCCCGTGGGCTGCACCACGCCGACCACGCCAACCTTCAGATTGGGAAGCTCGGGCGCGGCGGGCATCGTCTTCTGACAGGCCGCGAGCGCAAACAGGGACACGGCCAAAACCGCGAGACAGAAAAAACGACGGGTCAGTCTGCGCATCAGTCGAGACTCCCTTTGGTGCTCCGCACCATGTTGCCTGTGAGAGAAACGGCCTGCGCCAGAGCGAGGCCTAGCCCTTTGGCGGCGGACTCCAGCAGATGATGCCCGTTGCGTCCGTAGAGGAACGCCACATGGACGTTCATGCGGGCCGCCGAGGCGAAACTCTTGTAGAATTCGCGCCAGATGTCCCGTTCCTCGCCCGCCAGCACGGGCGGGAGCAGTTCGTCGCCCCGCCATTCCAGCCACGGACGCCCGGAAATGTCCAGCGTGACTTCCGCCAGCGCCTCGTCCATGGGGACGCGGGCGAAACCGACCCGGGCGATGCCCTTGCGGTCGCCCACGGCCTGCGCGAGAGCCTGCCCGAGGCACAGGGCGATGTCCTCCGCCGAATGGTGGGCGTCGATGTGCATGTCGCCCCTACAGGTCAGGGTCAGGTCGAACCCGGCCCAGAACGCCGTCAGGGTCAGCATGTGATCGAGCAGCCCGAATCCGGTGGAAACGGAGGTTTTCCCGGAGCCTTCAAGGGTCAGGATCAGATCGATGTCCGTTTCCGCGGTCGTCCGCGCGACGTGTCCGGTGCGGATCATGCTTCCTCCTGCGCGGCGGCTTCGGCTTCAGCCTTGGCCTTCCTCGCCTTTTTCTTGCCCACGAGCGCGGCGACCCAGATGCTGACTTCATAGAGAATCAGCATGGGACCGGCCATCATGAGCTGCGAGAACACGTCCGGCGGCGTCAGGATCGCCGCGATGACGAACACCGCCAGCACCGCGTACTTGCGGACGTCGCGCATCTTCTGCGCGGTGATGAGGCCCATCCGCGCGAGGAAGAAGCTGAACAGCGGCATTTCAAAGATAAGCCCGAAGGCGATGAGCATCTTGAGCGCGAAGCCCAGATATTCGTCGATCGACAGCATCGCCACGATGTTGCCGGTTGAATAGCTCATGAAGAATTCGAACGCGAACGGGAACACGCCGAAGTAGCAGAACACCCCGCCGAGCAGGAAGAAGAAGGCCGAGAACAGGGCCAGCGGCAGGACGTAGCGTTTCTCCTCCTCATAGAGGCCGGGCGCGATGAAGGCCCAGATCTGATAGAAGAGGAACGGGCAGGCCGCGAACAGGCCGGCCACGAACGCGACCTTCATGTCCACGAAGAAACCTTCCGCCACGCCCGTGTAGATGAACTTGGAGTCCGCGGGCATGACCTTGAGGAGCGGCAGGGACAGGTAGTAGAACAGTTGCTGCGCGAACCCGTAGCAGGCGAAGAAGCCGATCAGAACCGCCAGAAAGCCCCGTACAAGCCGCTTGCGCAGCTCGCCGAGGTGATCCAGCAGGGTCATGGGCTTCTCTTCCTCCGGTTCCTCCTCTTCGGAAGAGGGGGGATCGACGGGCGCGGGCGGTTCGCCGCCGCCGGACGCGACGGGCAGCGGAGCGTCTTCGGCCGCCGCGTCCTCGCCGCCGTCCTCGCGGGGCCACGGCGACGACGCTTCGGCGGGTTCGGACGAAGGTTCGGGAAGTTCTGCCTTCGGCTCTTCGGACGGCGTTTCCGCCGCCTCGGCGTCCTCCGTTTCGACTCGGGGTTCCGAATCGGCGGAAGCCTCCGAACCGGCGACGCCCGGAGCGTTCTCCGCTCCGGGCTCGTCCTCGGATTCCAGAATCGGGGAATCCAGCAAGATTTCATCCTCCGCCGCGACCACGGGCGCGGCGGGGGTTTTGTCTTCGCGTTCTGTCATGCCTAACCCTTTACGGAAGCATCGGAAGGTTCCGTCCGGGCAGCCGCCTGTCCGGCGGCCGGTTTGGCGGCAGGCGAGGCCGTCTCAGCCGGCTTCGCAGCCGCGGTGGTTTTCTGTTCGGCGCCGAACAGTTCCTTTTCCGCTTCCTGCTTGCGCTTTTCGTGCTCTTCGAGCTCGATTTCCGTGTTCAAGGTCCGCTGGAATTCAGTGGAAACCTTCCGGAATTCGCCCATCGCCCGTCCGAGCGTCCGCGCAATCTGGGGGACGCTTTTGGGGCCGAGGACAATCAGGGCCACGACAAGAATCACCAGCAGTTCCGTACCGCCAATTCCAAACATGACAGTTCCTCGCTATTCCCATTCAATGGTGCTCGGCGGTTTTGACGAAACGTCGTAAACCACGCGGTTCACTCCCTTTACTTCGTTGATGATCCGTCTGGAAATCCGTTCCAGCAGATCGTAGGGCAGGCGCGCCCAGTCGGCGGTCATGGCGTCCACGCTGTCCACGCAGCGCAGGGCGATGACGTGCTCGTAGGTGCGGCCGTCGCCCATCACCCCCACGGTCTTCAACGGAAGCAATACGGCAAAGCCCTGCCAGATCTTGCGGTACCAGCCCGCGTCGCGCAGTTCCTGCTGCACGATGGTGTCGGCCTTGCGGAGAATCTCCAAACGCTCGCGGGTGACTTCGCCGATCACGCGGATGGCGAGGCCGGGGCCGGGGAAGGGCTGACGCCAGATCACGGATTCGGGCATGCCGAGTTCCGCGCCCACCTGACGCACTTCGTCCTTGAACAGCTCGCGCAGCGGTTCGATCAGTTTCATGTTCATCTTTTCCGGCAGGCCGCCCACGTTGTGGTGGCTCTTGATGACCGCGCTCGGCCCCTTGTGGGACACGGACTCGATCACGTCCGGATACAGGGTGCCCTGCGCCAGCCATTCGACGTTGCCGATGGCCTTGGCCTCCTCATCGAACACGTCGATGAAGGTGTGGCCGATGATCTTGCGCTTCTTCTCGGGATCCTCGACGCCGGCGAGCAGGTCGAGAAAGCGATCCTGCGCGTTCACCAGCTTGAGGTTGAGGTCGAAGTGCTCGCGCAGGTAGTTGACGACTTCGTCGCCCTCGCCGGAACGCAGCACGCCGTTGTCCACGAAGATGCAGTGCAGGTTCTTGCCGATGGCCTTGTGCAGCAGCACGGCCACCACGGTGGAGTCCACGCCGCCGGACAGGGCGCAGACCACGTGCCCGTCGCCCACGGTTTCGCGCACTTCCTTGACCACCCGTTCCACGAAGGAGGACATGGTCCAGTCCGGCGTGATCTTGGCGATCTTGAAGAGGAAGTTGCGGAGCATGGTGTCGCCGTCCACGGAATGGTGCACTTCGGGGTGGAACTGCACGGCGTAGATTCTGCGGGCCTCGTCGGCCATCGCCGCCACTTCCAGCGTATCGGTGCTGCCGGTGACGAGGAAGCCCGCCGGAGGCGTCTTCACCGTGTCGCCGTGGGACATCCACACGCGCGAAGCCTTGGAAATGTCGATGCCGTCCCACAGGGCGCAGGAGCGGACGAACTTCAGGTCCGCCGGGCCGTACTCGCGGGTTTCGGACTGTTCCAGCCCGCCGCCGAGGTTGTACGCAAGGAGCTGCATCCCGTAGCAGATGCCGAGGACCGGCACGCCGAGGTCGAGGAAGCCCTTGTCCAGAGCGGGAGCGTCCTTTTCGCCCACGCTGGCGGGGCCGCCCGAAAGGATGATCGCGGAAGGCCGCATGGCCTTGACCTGTTTGGCGGTGACGACGCAGGGATGGATTTCGGAATAGACGCCGGCTTCGCGCACCCGACGGGCGATAAGCTGGGTGACCTGGGAACCGTAGTCTATGATAATGACTTTGCTGGGCATCGTATGTCCTTTTGTTCGAGAAACAGCGTTGTCGCAGAGTGTATCGGCCGTCAATGAGAATCCGGCCCCCAATTAAGGAAAAAGACGGGAAGGGAGCCCCTCCCCGTCCAAAGACCGGCTAGGCGTTGTCCACGCGGTAGTTCGGCGCTTCCTTGGTGATGATGACGTCGTGGACGTGGCTTTCGCGCAGGCCCGCGGCGGAGATTTCCACCATTTGCGCCTTTTCGAAGAGTTCCTGAAGGTTGGCGGCCCCGCAGTAGCCCATGCCGGAGCGCACGCCGCCCACGAGCTGGTAGACGGTCTCGCTGACCATCCCGCGGAAGGGCACGCGGCCCACGATGCCTTCGGGAACGAGCTTCTTGCTCTTCTGCTGGAAGTAGCGGTCGGAGCTGCCTTCCTTCATGGCGTCGATGGAGCCCATGCCGCGATAGATTTTGTAGGTACGGCCCTGATAGAGAATGGTTTCGCCGGGGCTTTCCTCGGTGCCCGCGAGCAGGCTGCCGATCATGATGCTGTTCGCGCCCGCGGAGAGGCCCTTCACCACGTCGCCGGAGAACTTGATGCCGCCGTCGCCGATGCAGCAGCGGTCCATTTCGCGGGCCGCGCGGGAGCATTCCATGATCGCGGTGACCTGCGGGACGCCCACGCCGGCCACGACGCGGGTGGTGCAGATGGAACCGGGTCCGATGCCGACCTTCACGGCGTCGGCTCCGGCCTTGAGCATGGCCCGGGCACCTTCATAGGTCGCCACGTTGCCCGCGATGAGCTGGCAGTCGGGGAAGGAGCCCTTGATGGCGGACACGGCGTTCAGGATGTTCTTGGAATGGCCGTGCGCGGAGTCGAGCACCAGCACGTCCACGCCCGCCGACAGCAGCGCGGCGGCGCGCTTTTCGCCTTCCGGGCCCACGCCGATGGCGGCGCCCACGCGCAGACGGCCCTTGCTGTCCTTGCAGGCGTTGGGATACTTCTGGACCTTGTCGATGTCCTTCATGGTGAGAAGCCCGGCGAGACGGCCCTGCTCGTCGACCACCAGCAGCTTTTCGATGCGGTGGGCGTGCAGGTGGTGCTTGGCTTCCTCAAGCGTGGTGCCGGTGGGGACGGTGATCAGGTTCTCGCTGGTCATCACGTCGCTGACCTTGGTTCCGGCGAGATCCTCGACGAAGCGGACGTCGCGGTTGGTCAGGATGCCGACCAGCTTCTTTTCGCGGACGACGGGCAGGCCGGACACGCGGTAGGCGTGCATGAGGTCCAGCGCGTGCTCCACGGTGTCGTCGGGTTCCACGGTGATGGGATCGATGATCATGCCGCTTTCGGACTTCTTGACCTTTTCGATCTCCAGCCTCTGGCGCTCGATGCTCATGTTCTTGTGCACGATGCCGATGCCGCCGGCGCGGGCCATCGAAATGGCCATCGCGGACTCGGTCACCGTATCCATCGCTGCGGAAACCAGCGGAATGTTCAGGGAGATGGACGGCGTCAGCCACGCGGTCACGTCAACCATGTCCGGCGTGACTTCAGAATAGGCGGGCACCAACAACACATCATCGAAGGTCAGGCCTTTGCTCAAAATTTTGGACATCGTGCCCTCCTGAGGACAAAGACGCTCCGGGGGGTCGCGCTCACCGGAGGCCATAAATGTAGGATAGAAAAATGGAATGGATAAATGTACTCTGCCCAACCCGCCTTGTCAATGTGAGCGGCGCGGCGCAACGCCTTCCCCGCCATCCGCAACACGTCGGCTTCACACGGCTTTGACGTCCGTTTCCTCTCTTGCGCGTCCCGAGAATAGAAGCCTTGTCTCTTCGTTCCGGCCCGTGTAACATGTTCCATGATCCCATCAAACAGACGCTCTCGCGTCAACAAGGAGCAACTATGGCTTACAATCGCATCCTGCTGCCTGTCGATGGTTCCGAACATTCCATGCACGCCGTGGCCCACGCCGTCACCCTCGCCCGCTGCGGCGGCGAAATCGTCGTCGCCACGGTCCTCCCGCCCATTCCCAACGTCATCGGCGGCGACGCGCGCAAGGAAGCCGAAGAGGCCGTGAAGACCGACGCCGGGCTGATCACCAAGCCCATCATGGACGTCATCGCCAAGGAAAACATTCCCTGCACCGAAAAGATCGTCCTGCACACCTCCACCGCCGAAGGCATCATCGAAACCGCCGAAGAGCTCAAGTGCGATCTCATCATCATGGGTTCGCGCGGCCGCAGCGAAATCGAAGGCCTGCTCCTCGGCAGCGTCACCCACAAGGTGCTGACCCTCGCCAAGACCCCCGTGCTCGTCGTACGCTAAACCATATCCGGAGGGGGCCCGCGCCCCCTCCACCCCTCCCGCCCATGCTCTACATCTCCATCCTGCTCACGCTGCTCGCGGTGGCGTGCCTGATTTTCGTGCCGAACACGGTGATCATCCTGACGTTCGTGGCGATCATGCACGGCTTCGCCGTATTCAGCGCCTGCCACGCCCTCCTGCACAAGCGCGACTCGCGGGCCGCGCTCGGCTGGATCGCCATCATTCTGTTCATGCCGCCGGTGGGCCTGCCGCTGTACTGGCTGTTCGGGATCGCGCGGATCGACAGCCAAGCCGTCCGGCTCATGGAAAAGGCCGCCCAAAACGTCATGGGCGGCCTCGTGGATCTGCATGGAAAATCGCTGACTGAGAAACCGGAAGGCTTCATCCGGGAAGAGGAGGTGCCGCAGGCGTGGCATTATCTCGTCGCCCCCGGCTCCAGCATTTCCGGGCGGTGCATGACCGAGGGCAACGCCCTCACGGTGCTGCACAACGGCGAGGCCGCCTACCCGGTCATGCTCGCCGCCATCAACGATGCGTCGGAGCGGGTGTACCTGTCGAGCTTCATCTTCGGGTACGACGAGGTGGGGAAAGCCTTTGCCGCCGCCCTGCGCAAGGCGGCGGAACGCGGCTGCGACGTGCGGGTGCTCATGGACGGCGTGGGCTCCTTCCACCCGTTGGCGAACTGGCGCAGGCGGTTCGGTCCGGACGTGAAGCTGGCCTCCTTCCTGCCGCCCCGGCTCATTCCGCCGCAGTTTTCCATCAACCTGCGCACCCACCGCAAGGTGCTGGTGTGCGACGGCGAAACGGGCTTCACCGGCGGCATGAACATTTCGCAGCACCATCTCGCCAACCTGAAACGCCGGGCGCGGGTGCAGGACATCCATTTCCGCTGCGCCGGGCCCATCGCCCAGCAGCTCGAAATCGCCTTCCTCATGGACTGGAGCTTCGCCACGGGCGACAGCACGAGCACGCCCATGGGGCGGGTGGAGAAGCAGGGAAGCTCGCTGTGCCGCCTGCTCATGGACGGCCCCGGCACGCCCGAGGACACCATCCTCGACCTCGTGTGCGCCCAGATTTCGGCGTCCCGGCATTCCGTGCGGATCATGAGCCCGTACTTTCTGCCGCCGCACCGGCTGCACGGCGAACTCGTGAGCGCGGTGCTGCGCGGCGTGGACGTCAGCGTCGTCCTGCCCGACGAGAACAACCACCGGATGGTGGACTGGGCCATGCGCCACCAGATGCCCATGCTCGCGGACAGGGGCGTCAGGATTTTCCGCCAGCCCCCGCCCTTCGCCCACACCAAGCTCCTGCTCATCGACGGCGAGTATACCCTGCTCGGCTCGGCCAACCTCGATCCCCGCAGCCTCAACCTCAACTTCGAGCTGGTGATGGAAGTGCTGGACCTGCGGCTGACCGAACAGCTCACCGCCTTTTATGACGAGGTACGAAGCCGTTCCGTTTCGGTCCCGACGACCTACCCCGCGCTCCCCTACCGCCTGCGGAACGCCGCGAGCTGGATGTTCTCGCCGTACCTGTAGTTCCCTCCAGTTCGAGGTTCACTTCCAGACGTCCGATGTTCACGTCGGTGAGGCGCACGGTCACGGCCTGCCCGAGCCGGAACCGCCGTCCCGTGCCCACGCCGATAAGTTCCTGCCGATCCGGGTCGAACTCGAACCAGTCGTCCCGGAAACTCGTCAGGCGCACCATTCCTTCCACGGGCATCTCGTCGAATTCCACGAAGAAGCCGAAGTCCGACACCCCCGAAACGACGCCCTCGAACGTCTCGCCCGTGCGCTCCCGCAGCAGCAGGCAGCCGAGACGGCGGGCGATCTCCCGCTCGGCCTCGGTCGCGGCCCGTTCGCGGGCGTTGCACTGATCCGCCGCCATGAGCAGCTTGTGCCCGGCGAGGATCGGCCCCGCCGTCGCGCCCAGCGTGAAGGCCAGCGCCCGATGCACCAGCAGGTCGGCGTAACGCCGGATGGGCGAGGTGAAATGGCAGTAGCAGGGCGAAGCCAGTCCGAAGTGCTCGCCCGCCTCCGGCGAATACCGCGCCTGCATCATCGACCGCAGCACGAGCCGTCCCACAAGGTACTCCTGCGGGGTTCCCGCGGCCTGCGCCAGAATGTCCCGGAGCCGCGCGGGCGACGGGGTTTCGCCCTTTTTGAGCGAAAGCGCGTCGCTGCGGGCCAAATCCGTCGAAGCCAGCGTGCGGAACAGGGTCGCCAGCCGGTCCGGGTCGGGCGCGGGGTGGATGCGGTACGGGAACGGCGTGCCCTTTTCCGTAAGAAAACGGGCCACGGCCTCATTGGCCGCCAGCATGAACTCCTCAATCAGCCGGTGCGCGAAGAAGCGCACCCGCCGCCGGATGTCCCGCACTTCGCCGGTGGCCCGGTCCACGATGAACTGCGCCTCCGGCAAGTCGAAGTCGAGGCTGCCCCGCGCCTGCCGCCGTTCGAGCAGCAGACGGGCAAGATCCTCGGCGTCCCGCAGGTACGGATGGCGTTGGAGCAGTTCGCCGCCGTGATCCAGCGCGTCCTGCACGCCCTCGTAGGTCAGCCGTCCCCGCGAGCGGATCAGGCCGGGAAAAAAGGCCGAGGACACCGGAAAGCCGCGCCCGTCGAACCCGATGCGGGCCGCCATGACCAGCCGGTCCTCGTCCGGGCGCAGGCTGCACAGGCCGTTCGACAGCACTTCCGGCAGCATGGGTTCCACGGAGGTGGGGAAATAGTAGGAGTTGCCGCGCTCCCGGGCCTCGCGGTCCAGCCGCGAACCGGGCAGCACGAAATGGCTCACGTCCGCGATGGCGACCCATAGCTCCCACGCCGCGCCGGAGCCCTCGGGCAGCCGCCGGGCGTACACCGCGTCGTCGAAGTCGCGGGCGTCCTCGCCGTCGATGGTCACGAAGGGCACGCCGCGCAGATCCTGCCGCTTCGCCGCGGAGGTTTTCGGAAGCCGTTCAAGGGACGGGGCGTTCTCCACGTCCGAAAACGGGGACAGGCCGCCCAGATCGGCGGTTTCGGCGGCGCGCTTCTCCAGCTCGTCGGCCTCGGCGAGCACGTTGGGCGGGAAATCCAGCGGGATTTCGTGGTTCAGCTTGGTCAGCCGTTCCTGCACCATCGCGTCTTCCTCAAGGCCGAGGGACACGCGGGCGACGCCGTTCCACAGCCCGTCCTCGACCTTCTCCTCCGGCGTGACCAGCAGGAGTTCGCCGAGCCGGGGCGCGGTCTTCAGCGCGGAAACGTCCGCATCGATCAGGAAGTCCAGACGCGGGTCCGCCGGACGGCACAACACGCCGCGCGGCGTCCGGTTCCGGGTGACGTGGACGGCGAGTTCCTTCTGGCGGCGTTCGAGGACGCGCAGGATGCGTCCCTCGGGATTGCGCATCCTGCCGCCCCGGTGCTGCGGAGCCGGTTGCAGGGCGACTTCCACGCGGTCGCCGTGCCACGCGTCACCCAGAAAGCCGGGATGGATGAAAATGTCGGGCTGCAAGCGCGATTCCGCGCGTTTTCGTCCGCCGCCGTCCACCGCCTGCGGCGCGTCCTCGGGGGAGTCCCGCACGGCGTCGGGGGTCACGAAGCCCGCGCCCGAACGCTGGATGGACAGGACGCCGGTCACGATGCTGGCCTGCGTGGCTTCGACCCACTTGCCGCCGCGCAGCCGGATGACCCGGCCCTCGGCCTGCAACGCATCAAGGAGGTTTTCCAGAGGCTTCTTGTCCCGGCGGGACAGATCGAGAAAGCGGATCAGATCGTCGAGACGGACGGGGTGGCGGACCTTGCCCATGAGTTCGAGCAGTTCCTTGGGATCAAGCCCTCCGGGGACGCTGACGAAGGCATGGTCTTCCGTATGGCGGGAAGGTTTCTTGCCGGATCGGGCCGGGCGGGAAGCGTCCTCTCGGACGGTTTCGCCGAAATAGCCGCGCTGGCGAGGATGTTTTTTCATAGGGGAACCTTTGGGGTGGAGGAAAAATCGAGGAGGAGCCCCCTCCTTCTCCTTGGATTGCCGGATGCGGGCGTCGGTTCAGGGCGCAACGAAGCGCCGGGACGCCCGATGGACACGGAGCGGAGAGATGCGGGCAAGTATGACCCAGAAGCGAGGGGCTGGCAATGCGTGAGAACGCAAGGAAAACGACGCCGTTAGACTCGTGAAGGGGGGGGTTCCGCGTCGCGGGCGAGCTGTTTTCCGCCCCATGCGTAGAGTTCGCGCAGCGCGGGGAGGAGATCCCGGCCCCGTTCGGTCAGGGCGTATTCCACGCGCGGCGGCACCTCGCCGTAGTCGATCCGGCGCACGAGGCCGTCGGCTTCGAGCTCCCGAAGGCACTGGGTCAGCATGATGTTGGTGACGCCGACCACACGCCGCTTCAGTTCGTTGTACCGCACCGTCTCGGCGTCGAACAGGTGCCAGAGGATCGGCAGTTTCCACTTGCCGCCGATGAGGCGCAGGGCATGGATGACCGGGCAGGGCACGGTGTAGATGTTGGCGGCGGGGAGCGCCGTGCGATATCCGGCGCGCTTCGCTCCGTTCATGGCGTCGTTCCTTTCGAAAAAAATATTAGAAAAAAATCAACCTGTTTCAACGCAAGCCAAGGCAGAAAAAACTGCGTACTTGTTTTCGGAAACCCGATTGGCGATAGTCTGAACTCAATCCAGCCGGACATTCCGGCCCCGAAAAGGAGAAGCCATGACCTATTACGCCGTCAACGGCAGCCCGAGAAAAGCTAACAACACCGCCACCATCCTGAACCACGTCCTTGAGGGCGCGCGCGACGCCGACCCGCAGGCGCAAACGGAACTGATCCATCTGTACGACTACGACTATACCGGGTGCGTGAGCTGTTTCGAGTGCAAGCGGCTCGGCGGCAAAAACTACGGTCGCTGCGCCGTCCGCGACGCACTGAGTCCGCTTATGGAACGCCTTGCCGACGCGGACGGACTCGTCTTCGGTTCGCCCGTCTACTTCCACGGCATCACCGGAAAACTGCGGATGTTTTTCGAGCGATTTCTGTTCCACTTTTTCGTCTACGACGCCGACTATTCCTCATTGGCTCCCAAGAAGATGCCCACGGCGTTCGTCTACACCATGAACGTCCCCTACGAAGTCATGATTGCGGACCGCTATACGGACGAATTCAACCGCATGGAACTGTTCATTCAAAAGATATTCACCAAGCCCGAAGTCCTGTACGTGAACGACACCTACCAGTTCCGCGACTACGCCAAATACAAGGTCGAATGCTTCTCGGAAGCGCACAAGGCGCACCATCGGGAACAACAATTCCCCATCGACTGCCAAAAAGCCTTCGCTCTGGGGCGGTCACTGGCGGCGCGCAGCAACCGGAGCGACGGCTAGCCCCTTTCCCTTCGCCCATGCGTCCAGCCAGTCGGGGAACGCGGCCTCGGACCACAGCTTCGGCCCGAAGGCCGCCTCCACGCGCAGCGCCCAGACGTCGGACAGCGGCAGTTCCCGCAGTTTCACGGCATCTTTGCAGGTGCAGATCACGGGCATGCCCAAACGTTCCAGCCGGGCGGCATCCTCGGCCCCGTAGGCGTGATGATCCGGGAAAGCCACCGTTTCGGCGGGCTGACAGCCCATGAACGCGATCACGGTCCGCACGACCTGCGCGGGATCGCCTACCCCGCCGACGACCGCGTAGGGGCGTCCGGCGAAGTCTCCGGCCTCGCGGCGTTCGTTCCCGCGCAGGCTCCGCAGGCACACGGGACGCAGGGCGAACGTAAACAACGGGCGTCCGAAGCCCGCAAGCCGCCGCTCGCAGGCCGGGCGCAGAGCCTCCCACGACTCGGGCGGGCATTTGATCATGAAGGCGTCGGTCCGGTTCAGCGTCTCCGGTCCTTCGCGCCACGCTCCGGCGGGGATCACCCTGCCCCACTCGTCGCCCAGATCATCGGGCCGGAGCAGCACGATGTCGAGGTCGCGCCGCACCTTCACATGTTGGAACCCGTCGTCCAGCACGAACAGATCGGGCAGCAGCTCTTCCTCGGCCCAACGCCCGGCTCGTCCGCGGTCGGGGTCCACCACAATCGCGCTCTCCGGGTGTTCCAACGCCAGCATCAGCGGTTCGTCCCCGGCCTCTCCGGGCGTGTGCGACGTTCGTACCCGCAACGGCAGTTCCGGGGGCGCGGCCTTGTAGCCGCGCGACAGCACCACGGCCCGCAGGCCGCGCGCCTCGCTCCAGCCGAGGAGCCAGTCCACCACGGGCGTCTTTCCCGTGCCGCCCCAGGCGATATTGCCCACGGAGACGCACGGGCGGGAAGGCCGGAACGCGGGCGAGTCCGCCGCCTCCCACTTCGCCCTGCGCGCCGCCATCAGGCGTTCGTACAGCCGCGAAACCGGCGTCAGCACCGGCCTCAGCCTCTGTTGCCATCGCAGCGGGTTCATATGTGCGCTCCTTTTTGTGGGAGGGAAGGATGAGGAATCCTCACGGAAACGACGTCAGACGTCCAAACTTTCGCCCGGACGCCTCTTACAGAAAAAAGGCCGACCTCACCCATAAAAATGGAAAATCCCCCATAAGGGATTCAATAAAGCCAAAAGGCTGAGGGAGAAGGGAGGGGGTCCGGGGGAGGGAGGAGGGAAGCCTTTCTTCAGAAAGGTTCCCTCCTCCCTCCCCCGGTTCTTCTACCCTTCAACCTTCAACAACATATTATCGATCAGCCTCGCCTTGCCGAGACGGAAGGCGAGGGCGCAGAGGGCGTCGCCTTCGAGCCGATCCACCTTGGTGAGCATGGCGGGATCGACCACTGAAATGTAGTCCTCCTGCCCGGCGGGGAGATGCTCGGCCAGATAGGTCCGAACCGACGCGATGATCGCGGCGGCGTCGCGTTCGCCGCCCGCCGCCAGACGGGCCGCCATCTCCAGCGACTTGCGGAGCTGCGGAGCCTGCGCCCGCTCCTCGGCGGTCAGGTAGACGTTGCGCGAACTGAGAGCCAGACCGTCGGCCTCACGCACGATGGGCCTCCCCACGATTTCCACGGGCACGTTCAGGTCCGCAACCATCTTTTTGATGATCGCGAGCTGCTGCCAGTCCTTCTCGCCGAACACGGCAAGCGACGGCTGCGCCAGCATGAACAGCTTCAGGACCACCGTGCATACGCCCCGGAAATGGATCGGGCGGCTCACTCCGCACAACGTATTGGCGAGCGCGGGCACCTCCACCCATGTGGCGTGATCGGGCGCGTACATGCTTTCCGGATCGGGAGCGTACAGCAGGTCGCCGCCAAGCTCCCGGACAAGGGCCGAATCGCTCTCGAAATCGCGCGGATAGGCTTCAAGGTCTTCATTCGGCCCAAACTGCGTCGGATTGACGAACAGGCTCACGATCACCTTGTCCGCCGCCGAACGGGCGTACCGGATCAGGCTCGCATGCCCTTCATGATAGTAGCCCATCGTAGGCACGAGGGCCACCTTGAGGCCCTGACGGCGCCATTCCACGCCCGCCGCCCGCAATGCTTCCGGAGTATGAACAATCCGCATTATCTTATCCCAAGTCTAAAGGTTGAAACATTTCAACATGAAAAACTGAAAAGCGAGGCGACGGAATCCGCCCGCCGCAACGTGCGCGGATGCCGCCGGAAACCGCGCTCTTCGGCGGAAGAAACCTTTGAAGGCGAAACGTTTCAAAGCGAATCCGTTCCGGAGCCGTCCAGCAGGCTTTCCAGCCGGGCGAGCTCCTCTTCGTCCATGCCGAAACCGTGGGCGGGCGTCGGAAACGTCCCGCCGCGCACCTCTTCGGCGTAGTCTCGCACGGCCTGTTCCATCAGCGCGCCCAGTTCGGCGTAACGCTTGACGAAACGCGGCGTAAATTCATTATAGAGCCCGACCATGTCGTGCAGCACGAGCACCTGTCCGTCGCAGTCGGCCCCTGCTCCGATGCCGATGGTCGGCACGGACACACGGGCCGTAACGGCCTTGGCGAGCGGCGCGGGGATGGCCTCCAGCACGATGGAAAAGCACCCGGCCTCTTCCAGCGCGGCGGCCTCGTCGAGCAGCACGCGGGCCGCGTCGGCGCGCTTCCCCTGCACCTTGAAGCCGCCGAGCTGCGCCGACCGCTGGGGCGTCAGCCCGATGTGCCCCATGACGGGAATCCCGGCCCCCACCAGCGCGCGGATTTGCGGAAGGAACGCCCCTTCCAGCTTGACGGCCCGGACGCCGCTTTCGCGGACCAGACGCGCCGCGTTCGCCAGAGCGGCCTCCGGTCCCGGCTCATACGTCATGAAAGGCATATCCGCAACGACGAGAGCATGATGCATTCCCTGAACCACGGCCCGGCAATGGTGGATCATCTCGTCCAGCGTCACGGACAGGGTATCCTTGCGCCCGAGCATGACCATACCGAGCGAATCGCCCACCAGCACCATGTCCACACCCGCCCGGTCCACGATGCGGGCCGACGGCGTGTCGTAGGCGGTGACCATCGCCAGTTTGCGTTTGTTCTTGGCATTGCGGACGTCAACGATGGAAAGCGGCTTTTCATCCGCCGAAAAAGTCTGATACGTACTCACAACCGTCTCCGTCATGGTGAAAAGTCTCGAAGCCGTCCCGCTCCACACGCGGAAACGGTGCGCGGATACGGAAAAAATGTCAACTGCCCTTCGACCTTTACAGCGTCCGGCGGCATGGCTACACTTCCGGTTTCACGGAACCCAATCCCGAACCCTTTCTCCGGAGCAATCCATGTCCAAGTATACCGAACTCCTCCAACGGCTTGAAGCGGAACCCCACACGTGGCTCGTCACCGGCGTGGCCGGGTTCATCGGCTCCAACCTGCTGCAAACCCTGCTCTCCCACGGCCAGCGCGTCGTGGGCCTCGACAATTTCCTCACCGGACACCAGCACAACCTCGACATGGTGCAAGAGCTGGTGACGTCCGAACAGTGGGGCCGCTTCCGCTTCATCAAGGGCGACATCCGCGATCCCGACACCTGCCGCCAGGCCTGCGAAGGCGTGGACCACGTGCTGCACGAGGCCGCGCTCGGCTCCGTGCCCCGCTCACTTGAAGATCCCATTCTGACCAACAGCTGCAACATCGACGGCTTCCTCAACATGCTGGTGGCGGCGCGCGACGCCGGGGCGAAGAGCTTCGTCTACGCGGCTTCGAGCTCCACCTACGGCGACGAGCCCACCCTGCCCAAGCAGGAGGACCGCATCGGCAAGCCGCTGTCCCCCTACGCGGTGACCAAGTACGTGGACGAGCTGTACGCCGAAGTCTTCGCGCGCAGCTACGGCTTCACGACCATCGGCCTGCGCTACTTCAACGTCTTCGGGCAGCGGCAGGACCCGAACGGAGCCTACGCCGCCGTGATCCCGCTGTGGTTCGCCTCGCTCACCAAGGGCACGCCGGTCTACATCAACGGCGACGGAGAAACCTCCCGCGACTTCTGCTACATCGACAACGTGGTGCAGGCCAACCTGCTGGCCTCCTGCGCCGACGACGCGGCCCGGAACAAGGTCTACAACGTGGCGTTCGGCCAGCGGACCACGCTCACCGAGCTGTTCGCGCTCATCCGCGAAGAAGTCGTCCGCCACAAGCCGAAAGCCGCCGAAGCCGAACCGGTCTACCGCGACTTCCGCGCCGGGGACGTGCGCCATTCGCTGGCGGACATCGCCCGCGCCCGCACGCTGCTGGGCTACGAGCCCGCCTACGACGTGCGGCAGGGCCTGCGCCTCGCCGGGGACTGGTACGACGCCCATCTGTAGCCCCAAAGGGGCTCTCGGATAACCGGGTGAAATAACAGCTTTCTGTCGTGCGGAACAAGAAAAAAACGTTTTTCCCGCAAAAAGTTGTTGACAGAGCCCACCGGTAAAGGTATTTCCATCTGCGTGCCGGGATGTAGCGCAGTCTGGGAGCGCACTTGAATGGGGTTCAAGGGGTCGAAGGTTCAAATCCTTTCATCCCGACCAGCACACCAAAGAGAATTACCCCAAGGGAATCAACGCAAGTTGGTTCCCTTTTCTCATTTCCGGGGTCCGGCAATGCCGAATGTAAAGAAAGGGAATCCGCCCTCGGGCGGTTCCCTTTTTCGGAGTTGCTGTCGCCGCGCCTGTCTGCTGGCTAACGGATGGACGCTCCCAAGGCTTCGGCCTCCTCCAGTTGCGGCTTTCCGGCGATGTCCCCAACGTGCATGTTGCCGCCGGCATAGACGATGCCGCAGTCCTTCCAGCCGAGGCGTTCCAGCAGCGCGTGATAATAGTGGCGCACCGGCTCGAAGTTGCTTTCCGTGTCTCCCTCGGAGGCCATCAGCAGGACGCAGTCCTTGACGGGGTTCGCGTAACTCGGCGAAAGTTCCGCGACGGCAAACAACCGGTCGAAGGCGCACTTCAACTGGCCGCTGAGGCTCCAGTAGTACATGGGAGACGCCAGAACGACGAGGTCGGCGTCCTTGTAATGCGGATAAATCGCGTCCATGTCGTCCTTCTGGACGCAGGGGCTTTCCGGATTCTTCCCGCCGCCGCAACAGCCGAGGCAGGGATGGATGTTCATCTTGCACACGTCGAAGCGCACGACGCTGCTTCCGGCTGACCGGGCGCCTTCCGTGAACGCATCGATCAGAGTAGCCGTGTTGCCGTGGGGACGAGGGCTGCCGTTCAGGATCACAATCTTCTTGGACATGGGATGCCTCCTTGGTTCGGGTTTGGGCGGACGGCGGTGCGTCCGCTTGCAAACCGTCTTGTAATACGTTGTACTCGACGGCGTAAGTACGCACATTCGCGTAAGCTGCTTACCTCAAGGAAAGCGTCATGACTCTGGAACGCATCTCCAACGTCAGGCTGGAAGAGACGGGATTCGGTTATACCCTTTCGCTGATCAGCGGCAGATACAAGATGATCATCCTCTACGCCCTCTCGGAATTCGGCGTGGTCCGTTACAACGCCCTGAAACGGTTCGTCGGAACCATTTCCCACAAAACGCTGAGTCTGTCTCTTAAGGAACTTGAGGCGGACGGCTTGATCGAGCGGACGGCCTATCCCCAGATTCCCCCCAAGGTGGAATACAGCCTGACCGAGCACGGACGCTCGCTCATCCCGGTACTCGACGCCCTGTGCGAATGGGGAGAGAAGAACAGGCCGTGAACGGAAATACCGTCGCGCCCGACAGGGGATGCCCCTCTCTCCCAAGCAGGCGCGCCACAAACGCCGGAAATACGGCGTTGCGGCGCGCCTTGCCCAAAAGAAAAGGGAACCCTTCCGGATTCCCTTTCGTTCTGTCGCGCGTTCCGGCTAGAACGTGTACCGCATCGCCACGCTGAAGCGGTAGGAGTTCTTTTCGGTATCGTCGACGATCTTCCGGCCCCACGTCCCTTCGTCCAGGTTGAGGCGGACGTACCCGGCCTCCAGATCCAGTTCGAGGTTGTCATAAATCTTGTAGCGCGTGTCCGCGTTCAGTTCCCACGCGTCGTCGCTGGTGGTCAGGTAGGCGAACGGCCCGTCCACGCGAGTAGGATAGGCGGTCATGTTCGCGGCCTTGGGCATGTTGGAATTGTTCGTGCCCCGGTAATACCCGGCGCGCAGCGTGTGCTTCAGCTTGTCCGCGAAGGACATGTCCTTGAGGTGCGCGATCACGCCCCACAGGCCGCCGGGGTTGTGCCCGAGCACCTTCCACGTCGACATATCGTTGTAGCCGCCGCCGAAGCCGAGGGCGCTGACGGCCCACGGCGTATTGTACTGCGGCATGCGTTCGGAGCCGTTGTACGGGTTGCCGTCGTCGCCGCTGCCGTACCAGGCGATGACGCCGGGCGTGCCCCAGTCGAGAGCGTAATCCACACGCAGCGCGGCGTACCAGCCCGCGCGGTCCAGCTTGAAGGTGCCGGGGCCGTCTTTGAAGCCCTCGTAATCGGGAATTTCGCCGAGCTTCACGTTGCCGTAGGCGAAGTCCGCCGCGATCGTGAACGGGGAAAAGAACTTGGATTCTCCGGTCACGCCGAGCCACCAGCCGTCGCCGTGCTCGTCCGTGTTGCGGCGGAAGGGGAAGGTGTCGAACGTGTACCCGCTGCCGAGGATGGGATACAGCCCGGCGCGGGGAGCCCACGTGGCGGGTTCGCTGCCCCGGATGTTGCCCATCAGGCTCCGGGTGCCCAGAAAGCCGTACATGCCCCACGGGGACACCTTCACGGCCTCCGTATTCACCGGAACGACGAGTCCGATCATGTCCATCGCGTCGCCGGAGATGTGGCGGGCCGAACCGGTGGCCGGGCTTCCGTCCTCTTTCCAGCCGCCGAAGTTGTCGTTGTACAGCCGCGCCCAGAACAGCGTGGTGCCGACCTCGTCCGACCAGTTCTGAGACATGGTGATGCCCGCCATGTCGTGCCCGAACACCGGGCTGTAGGCCACGAATCCGGGCAGGCGGATCGGCTGAAGCCCCATCCGTACCCGCAGTTCGGTGTCCGGCACCTGCCAGTCGATGTAGGAGTACCGGATTTCGACCATCTTGCCGTCCGTTCCCAGCGCGCCGCCCTCGGCGGCGCGCCCCCAGCCGGTATTGCCGATTTCAAAGAACAGCACGCCTTTCAACGCCTTCGAGGCGATGACGTCCACCTGCGTACGCAGGCGCTGCATGGCGCCGAAACGGTCGTTCCTGTCGTTCCGGGGCGCGACGTTGCTCCACTCGGCCAGAAAGTCCCATACCCCCTTCGCCCTGATGTCGGCGGCCTCCGCCGTCGCCACGGTTCCGCAGGCCATCCCCAAGGCCAGACACCATGCACACAACCCTTTCATACGCTCTCCCTTTGCCTTCCTTTTGGCAGGGCTCCGTCCTGCCGGGCGCTCGGCCCGCACGGAGCGGAAAAACACTCCGCCTCACGGCGGCTCCAGCACAAGCGGCCCGGACGAAACCAACTGTCTCATCCGGGCCGCTTCGCATACAACTCGTTGTACAACCGGTTATTCTTCGATGTCGGCGGCCACGCACATGGCGGAAAGGCCGAAGTAGCCCTTGGCTTCCTTGATCTTCACGGCGCTCTTCACGCCCGGAGCGGCGGCGCCGGGCACGCGGAAGGTGGTCACGTCGAGGCGTTCGATGGGCGATTCGACGGGCTTTTCAAGCTGCGGCACCCATTCGTAGGGCAGGCGGTAGGAACGATACACCATGTTCATGGGCAAGGCCGATCCCCAGTAGGGGCACACGTATTCCCACACCAGTTCGTGTTCCGGGGTCACTTCGAAGATGCGCCCGTGGGAACCTTCGGTGATCATGGTGTTGCCATTGGGCAGACGCTGCATGCCGCTGATGAAGGGGCTGTAGAAGCGGTTCGCGTCGAGGGGCATCAGATAGCCCGCTTCCTTCGGAGTCATCTGCCACACGATT
This sequence comes from uncultured Bilophila sp., assembly GCA_959604115.1. Taxonomy (GTDB): domain Bacteria; phylum Desulfobacterota; class Desulfovibrionia; order Desulfovibrionales; family Desulfovibrionaceae; genus Bilophila. The sequence continues at coordinate 20,694 of CAUHBW010000012.1, forward strand.
TCGAGCGTGACGGGATCGATTTCCAGCACGCGGGAGTAGTCGCGCAGCGCGCCCCGGATGCCGGTGGGGGAACCGGGGTTCGGCGCGTAATAGCCGGCCCAGCCGCCGTTGTCGTAAATGAGGATGTTGCCTTCGCCCGGCAGGCCGCGCGGGATCATGTGGGCGTGATGCTGGCCGATGATCCAGCCGAGCTTCCGCAGTTCGGGGGTCTGGTCGTAGTACGGCCCGATCTTCCACACGATGTTGCCGGTGGCCTTTTCGATGATCAGAATGATGTTGGCGTCGCGGCAGTCGATGATGATGTTGTCGGGATGGAAGCGTTTGTCGCCCGCGTCGTACCACTTGTTCGGGCCGAGCACGGACATGGAGTTGGTGTGCACCCAGTCGCCCGCGATGTGGCTGTTGCCGAAGCCGGTGTAGTAGTTGGGATCGCGGTACATGAGGTTGCGCGCGATGGCGTCGAAGCCCAGCTCCTCAAAATGATCGGACACCTTCCATTCCCAGACGATGTCGCCGTCCCAGTCCACTTCGTAGATCACGTCGTCGAGCAGGAGCTTGTCGGAAATTTCGGGCACGCGGACGTTCTTGTGCGCGAGCACCAGCGTGTTGCCGCCGTTGGTCTTGGCCTCCATGCCGGGCACGTAGTAGCCCACGGTGTTGCCTTCGCGCTGGTAGTCGTGGTGCTGGCGGGCCATCCACTGTGGCTCCTCGCCCGGATCCTCGATGTATTCGGCCTTGTCGAACTTCCAGACGATGTTGCCGTCCCAGTCCACCTGCACGAGGTCGGTCTGGTCCTGAAGGCCGTATTTGGGATTGCGTTCGCCAAGGCTGCCCATGACGTAGCCGCCGGGAAGCATTTTGTTCGGGAAGCCCTGCAGGCCCTCCCACATCCGCACTTCATTGCCGTTCATGTCGATGAGCAGAGCGCCGCGTTCGGCGGCCTGAAGAATGGTGTAACCGCTCCAGCATTTTTCGGGATTGTAGATGGTTACGCCGGTGGGAAAAATCGTCGCGCTCATCAGGATACTCCTTCCGCATGGGTTGCGCCCGCATGTCCGTTCGGACAAGGGGCCGGGAAAACATCGATTGCGTATTCGACGGAACGCTCAACATTCCGGACTTGAACGATCCGCGCCTTTGATCTATGGCCTTGTAATGAAAATACGGCGTCCGTGCGTGAACCATACGTCGGAACGAAAGGGAACGATGTAACCTGTGCAACAATTCACATAAAAATTCCCGATTCTTTTTCCGGAGCCCTCAGCCAAAGGCGACATCCATGACCGCAGAACCACAGTCCCCGCAGCAGATCGCGATCATTTCCCACAGCGGACTCCACGAACCGTGGCGGGAAATCCTGCACATGGGGACGCACCTCGTCATGCCCCGTTCCCACTACAACCATCAGGCCACAACCGACTGTTTTTACTTCATCGACAAGGGAAGAGTCCGGCTCACCTATACCAATGCGATGGGCGAGGACCACGTCGTCATGTTTTTCGGCAAGGGGTGCATATTCAACGAAACGAGCGTGATCACCGGGGACAGCACGACCATGGCGTGTTTCCGCGTGCTGGAAAAGACGGACGTCTACCGGTTTCCGGGCGCCCTGCTCCATGATCCGGCCTTCGCCAGCCGATACCCCCACCTCATCCTGAACATGCTCCGGGGCTCGGCCACCAAGTTTTCCAACATGTTCGGCGTCACCTATCTGATCAAGCACGGAACGCCGATGTCCCGCGTATGCCGCTTTCTGCGCCAGCTTTCCCGCAGCCACAACAACGTGACCACCTTTCCGCTGGACATGACGCAGATCGAACTGGCCTCGGTGCTGGACATCCACCGGGTTTCGCTGTTCCGCTGCCTCCAGCAGCTCCGCGAGCAGGGCATCCTGCTGCGCTTTTCCCGGCACGAAATCGAGTTGAGCGGACTGGAAGGGCTGGAAGCCGTCCTTCAGGAACAGGAAGAAACCGACTGGGGCTAGGCCCTCCTTCCGCGCCTCTGACGAACTTTTTTCAACTTTTTGCGAAAAAAGTAACGACGGTAACAATTCGACGCCGCAAAGCCGGGTATAGGTACGGACAGAGCTTCACAGGAACCTTTCCGAGAAGCCGTCCCATCGTCATATCCGACGGGTTCGCCTCGAACCCTTTCCGCCGGTCCTCCGGCGTACAGGAGCGCAGCCATGAGCATCACGTTGTATATGGCACCGGACTGCCTGCGGTGCAAAATCGTCAAGGGTTTTCTCGCCGAACGTCAG
>CAUHBW010000013.1 GCA_959604115.1 uncultured Bilophila sp.
GAACAAAACGAGTCCATCTTTTTCCTCCTGCTACGACATGAAAAGACCTGCCCGAGAATTCCCGGACAGGTCTTTTTTAGTTAAAAGCATACTGATTCAATAGGATAATATATATCTAAAATTACACCAAAAGCAGAAGATTATTTTCTAAGGATACTGACAAAATGAGAAACCAGGCTGATCACTTCCTCCTGTTTCTCTGGTGAAAGTGGACTGATGATATCGGCAATGTAGTCGGATCGTGCTCTCAGTGAGGCACTTCTTTCCCGAAAAAGTTCCGCCACAGAACAGTCCAGCACCTTCGCCATTTCCTCGATCCGGTTGAATCTGGGGGCGACGTATCCGTTCTCGATACGTGACAGGGCGTCAGGAGCCATGTCCAGACGATTGGCTAGTTCGATCTGCGTCATGCCCAAAATCTTGCGTCTTTCAACAATGGAATTTCCAAGTATTTTAGCTAGTCGCTGTACTTCACGTTCTGCCACGTCGTACTCCTTTTGGGGATGAAAAAGGGTACGGTAGTAGATCGTTGCTTGAAATGTATTTTAATTAAATGTAAAATGTATTTTAAAGACAATATATTAATGTTTCCCCTCATGTGCTTGCAGGATAACTTATGGAAAAGAAATACATAAATATTCCATTGGGCGAAGGAAAGACGCTTTCCGTCCACAAACGGGATGCCGCCAAGGATTCTGTCATAATGAGTATGCTCCCCAAACCGCCCGGAACACTCTTTGAGGCAAGTGCCGGACGGGCACAACTGGCTCAGCGACTACAGTGCATGGGGTATGTGGTCAGTATCTCCAACTACGATATTGAAGAAGAGCTTCCTCTTTCCCAAATGAAACTGGACCTAAACAAGCAAAAAGAAGACGTCCTGCACGGAGCTCCGTTTGACGGCATTATTTGCCGGGAAGTCATTGAACATGTGGAGAGCGTACCTCATGTGCTACGCCTCTTTCAAAAAAATCTTGTGGATGATAGTACCCTACCTTGGTTCAGAACATATTAATCTTATAGGTTATCCTGAAATGGATTATTTTTAAGGAAGGGAAGGTCACGAAAAAGATACTGTGGAAGAAATAAATTTATTCGAAATAGATTGTTGTCTATTGATTTGTTTTTAGGAAAAAACGTAATTATTAAAGCAAAAAAAACGATGAAATAGAATTTAATAGGTTTCCCCTCTCGCTTCGTTGGTCAAACTCATAAAGTTTGCCTTTCAGACAATGGAAAAGATCTCTATTCTTGAACCGCTCAAAGTCCCAAGAAAGGAGGTCTATACCGAAAGCTCAAAGCTAAAAACTGAGTAAGGAGCTATTATGGCATTTCGTGAAGATCCTGATTTGCTGTTTTTCAGTGAACTCCAGTCTGAAGAATTAGACAGCATTGTAAAAATTTTGATGTATGACAAAGATAACAAGAAAAGACATACTGAAAGTCTTAGTAATGATTTCAAATTTAAACAATTCTATCCGGAACATTCAAAATATTGGGATCTTATTGCTGAAGAAATACAAAAGTTTGGTGCAAACACTTTTGCCTCTTTATTTAGGAGAGGTAAAGGAGTTCCGTATAAAGAAATACTTTGCGATGTTTGCGATAAATTAAAAGTTAACTATAACAAAAAAGCAAGTACAGAAATTATTGAAGAAAATCTTTTACAAAAAATTTTGACAAACTCAATAGAAAAAATGTCAGAAGAGGAACGAAAGAGTCTTGCCGAATCCTTAAATTTAAACACGTCCCGTTATACGGCTGAATCTGTAGTTATTGCTCTCCAATTAGCTCTTCGCAACAGTGTTTTCTTGTGGGGAGATATTGCAGTTATTGTATTTGAATCAGTTATAGCACAAGTTCTGACACGTACAGGCATAATTTTTACAACAAATATAGTAGGTGCAAGAGCATTATCAATACTTGCAGGACCTATAGGTTTAGTCTTGACTGGGGCTTGGACTGCAATCGATATAGCAGGTCCAGCATATCGAGTGACTACCCCTGTAACAATAATGATTGCCTGCCTAAGAAAGAAACATTCTATGCAAAAAAATGACTAAAGCAATATCACGCTGTTATTGTAATTAATTTCAGCTTGTTCTGAATCATTCATAGTAGTAGGACTATTCAATTTCTTAATAACGTAAAACGACCTGTCCGAGATGTCCGGACAGGTCGTTTTAAAAAAACATACTGATTCAATATGGGAGTATCTATTTGAAGCTGAAAGCATATAGTATATTTAAATATTATATATTTTCAGAAAAACATGTCCGGCACACGGCATGAACGTGTACCGGACGCTGTTTTTACTTCCAGATTTCTTCAGCGATTTCTTTTATGAAGGCTATTTTGGCCCATTGTTCCTCTTCCGTCAGCAGATTGCCTTCTTCCGTGGAGGCGAAGCCGCATTGCGGGCTGAGGCATATCTGATTGATGGGCAGATATGCCGTGGCCTCACGAACCCTTTCGATGATAGCCTGCCGATCTTCAAGTTGGCCGGTTTTGGATGAGACGAGTCCGAGGACGACCTGCTGATCCTTCATGAACCGGAGAGGGCGGAAGTCCCCGGCGCGGTCGCTGTCATATTCGAGGAAGAAGCCGTCCACGTTCGCGTTGCCGAAAAGGATTTCCGCAACGGGTTCGTACCCGCCTGACGAGAACCACGTGCTGCGGAAATTGCCCCGGCAGATATGCATGGTAAGGGCCATGTCCGCCGGACGGCCGGAAATCGCTTCGTTGATGACTTCGACGTATTCCCGTTCAAGACGATCCATGTCGAAGCCGCGTGCTATGTAACCCGCCCGTTTTTCCTCCGAGCAAAATTCTCCCCAACTGGTGTCGTCAAACTGGAGATATCGGCATCCCGCCGCGTAAAAGGTTGCCACGGCCTTTCTGTAGGCGGCAGCGATGTCCGCGAGCAGATTGTCATTGTTCGTATACAGTCTAATGGGGGAGTAATGCTGGTTCCGGACAGCCGTAATGAGGTGGAGCATGGACGGGGAAGGGATCGTGAATTTGGCCGGTGTATCCCCGGCAAGCGCCTGTACTGCCTTGAAGTCGTCAATGAAAGGGTGCGCGCCGAAATCGATACGGGAGACTATTTCAATGGTTTCCGCCTTGGTTTGGCGGCCCTTAAAGGCGATGGAGCCTTGCTCTGCCGCTACTTTTTGAACTCCTTCGAGGTTCCAGAGAAAATCGAGGTGCCACCAGCTTCGACGGTATTCCCCGTCGGTGACGGCATGCAGGCCGAGAGCCTTCTGTTTGGCGATGAGTTTGACGATTTCGGCGTCTTCAACCTGACGGAGCTCCCGCTGGGTGAGCCGGGCCTGTGCGAAACGCCGCCGTGCTTCCTTGAGCGGTTCGCTTCTAAGGAAGCTGCCGACGATGTCATAGCGGAAAGGGGCCGTTGCTCTCTGAGATGCCGTGGAAAAAGAATCGTTCATTTTTATTTCTCCCCTATCGGGTCATGATATTTTGCGTATCCGAATATTTTTGCCGGAGAACTCGCGCAGCCTAAACCATATTGCCGAGCGCGAGCAGAGTTTCGGGCCATGCCCGGGTTTTGAGGCCGCAATCGGGATTCACCCAGAGCTTTTCTGGAGCGATGAATCGCAGAGCTTGTTCGAGGTGTTCCAGCATTTCTTCGAGGCTTGGAACGCGGGGGCTGTGGATGTCGTAGACGCCGGGGCCGATGGCACTCGGATATTTGAAGTCCACAAAGGCTTGTAGCAACTCCATATCGCTTCGGCTGGCTTCAATGCTGATGACGTCGGCGTCCATCTCCGCGATCCATTTCAGGATGGCGTTGAACTCGCTGTAGCACATATGCGTGTGGATTTGCGTCGTATCCCCGACTCTGGAAACAGTCAGGCGAAAGGCGTCGATGGCCCATCGCAGATATTTTTCTGCCTCCTTCTTCCTGAGGGGCAGACCTTCGAGGAGCGCAGCCTCGTCTATCTGGATAATTTTCAGTCCTGCCCGTTCCAAATCGAGCACTTCGTCACGCAGGGCAAGCGCCAGTTGGCGGCAAACCTCTTCGCGTTCCAGATCATCGCGAACGAAACTCCAGCACAAAATAGTCACCGGCCCGGTGAGCATACCCTTCATGGGCTTCTTGGTGAGGCTCTGGGCGTAGGCGAGCCACGGGACGGTCATAGGGTGCTTTCTGGATACGTCGCCATAGAGGATGGGGGGCTTGACGCAACGGCTGCCGTAACTCTGCACCCAACCGTGTTCCGTAAAGCAGAACCCTTCGAGCTGTTGGCCGAAATATTCCACCATGTCTGTACGTTCCGGTTCGCCGTGGACGAGCACGTCGAGCCCGAGTTTTTCTTGCTGTTCGACGACCTCCTGAATAGTGCTCTTCAGAAATGTTTCATAGGCGGCGGGGGAGAGTTCTCCCTTCCGGTATTCACGTCGCGCTTTACGGATCGCCTCTGTCTGCGGATAGGAGCCGATGGTCGTGGTCGGGAACAGCAGCAGATTGAGGGCCTTCTCTTGCTTCCCGCACCGAACGGCGTAGGGCTGTTCCGGTTGAACATATCCGGAGTAACATTCCTGCATCGCCTGCGGACGGCTGGATCAATCGTTTTTCCGTTCAGGTACCGGCTTTCAATGGCCAATCGATTTTCATTGAGACATTCTGGGGCCCATTCTCCGTCAACTGTTTGCCCTAGTAAAGCGATTTCATGACACTTCTGCACGGCGAACGCCATCCAGTTCCTGATTTCGGGATCGAGTCTGGTTTCCAGTTCCAGATCGACGGGCACATGCAGCAACGAGCAGCTGGAACCGACGAGCAGCCTGTCGTTCCCCAGTTTCAGGGCTGCGTTGCGCAGGATTGGGAGAGCCGAAGAGCAATTGGTTTTCCAGATGTTGTGCCCGTCAACCACACCGAGCGAGAGGCTCATGTGCTTGGGCAGGGCCGTCAGCACCTCGGCGATGGAGGCGTTTCCGGCGCAGAGGTCGAGGTGCAGGCCGCTACACTCGGAGTCCAGCGCCGTACCTAGGTTGTCTCCGGGGGAACCGAAATAGGCGGTCAGAAGCGTACGGGCGGAAGGCGATCCTTTGCGGAGCGAACGGTACGTCTCCAGAAACGTTTTGCGCAGACTATCCGACATATCCATGCACAGAATCGGTTCGTCGATCTGTATCCAGCAGCACTGTGGAGCGAGCCGTTCCAGAAAGCTGATGTAGATTTCCGTAAGCTGCGGTAGGCTTTCCCACCGGGAAGACCCTGTTCTGTCCTTGGAGAGTGCCAGATAGGTAATGGGACCTAGTAGGACAGGCTTGGCATGAAAACCAAGTCGCCCCGCGAGGGCGACATCATTCTCCAGCCATTCAAGGGAAGGCTGGAAGGTCTGATCGGAGGAGAGTTCGGGGACGATGTAATGGTAATTGGTGTTGAACCACTTCGTCATTTCCATAGCCGGGATGTTGCGGCTGCCATCGCCTCTTGCCATGGCGAAGTAGGTTTCGAAAGCGGAGTCCACATTCCGAAAACGATGCGGAACGGCTCCCAGTGCGACGGTCAGATCAAGAACATGATCATAGAAAGAAAAGTCGCCCACAGTGACGAAGGAAAGCCCTGCGTCATGTTGAATCTTCCAATGCCGTTTTTTCAGTTCATCCGCCGTATTGCGGAGCTGTCCTTCGGAAATATCTCCTTTCCAGTACCCCTCAAGGGCTTTTTTGAGTTCGCGGTTTCGCCCGATACGGGGAAAACCCAGAATGTGCGTTTGCATTGCGTGTCCTTTTCTACTGTTGAAGTTGAAAAGTCCACGACCTATCACCTCAGAAAACGGCGCAAGAAACCTGAGAAGGCAATTCCGGCGTCACTGTCTGATCGCGAGACAGCCGTGCACCCGGCATACAAGGCGTCTCCTGGCTTCTGACCCCGTTCTGCCGCGTCTTCCCACAAAAAGTAGTGACGTTATGGCGGGTTGCATCAGTTACAGTGGCGCGTCCGCGACGGATTTGCACCGTCTTCCGCTTCTTGTATGCATAAATCAAGATTTATTTATATAAAAGAAAATTTAGTGTCAACGAAAAGCTTCCAAGTGTGAACATAAAAACGGTTTGTCTTTTTGATTTCATTCAGCTGGGTTGTGTCATGATCCTCTCAGAAACATTTTGAAATGACCTCTAACCTCACGGGGTACCCGCAAAATCGTGCAGCCCCGCAAACAGCTATTTGTGGATCTGCTGAAGTCCCTTGAGTGTATCGACTTCCATGACCTCTCTCCCACCCTCGCACCTTAAGAAATAAAGTCGGTTTTTAGAGAACCCAATTCCGTTTTGTAATACTCGAGGGGAGCTTCTTCGGAATGAGTATTCATGGAATATACTGTAATTGTGCCATGTTCTCTCTTGACAAATAATACTTTTTTCATAAACGTGTTATTCATCCCGTAAGGAGGGAATCATGATGCACCGATTGGGAAGATTGGCGCGCGTAGCAATGGCTTGCGCCTTGGCGGTTTTCTTTTTGGGTTTTACCGGAAAAACGATTTTTGCGGCTCAGGCAATCTCGTTTACTGACGTCGCCGGGCGTGAGGTTCGGCTGGATAAGCTTCCCAAGACGTTCGTCGTCGCCAACTACATCGCCAACTTTTTGATGGTCGGTGGGGCGGACAGTCTGGATAAGGTCGTGGGCATGACCTTCGATGGCTGGGAGGACACTCGGTATGGCGAGTATGTCGTCTATACTGAAACGTTTCCCAAACTGAAAACGATCCCGAGCATCGGCGGATATCATGACAATATTCTTGATTCTGAAAAAATCCTGTCGCTTCACCCGGATGTGCTGTTGGTAGGGCGTTCGCAGTTTGCGGACAACAATCAGAAAATTGATATATTTGAGAAGGCCGGCATCAAGGTCGTCGTTCTTGATTACCATGCCATGAAGGTGAAAAACCATACAAAAAGCACGATGATTCTCGGACAGCTTCTCGATAGGGAGGATGTCGCCAAGGAACAGTGCGACGCGTACGCGTCCGCGCTTGGAGACGTGTACGAAAGAATTGCGGCACTCCCCGATTCCGCCAAGCACAAGAAGGTTTACATGGAGCTGGGCAATAAGGGCATCGGAGAGTACGGGAACAGCTATAATAAGGATGTGCTCTGGGGCGCGATCCTGAAAAATCTTGGCGCCGACAATCTGGCGGAAAACGCTGCACAGCCCTATGCGCCGCTGGACACGGAATTCGTACTTGCCGCTAATCCCGATATCATCGTTATTGGCGGCGGCATCTGGCGCAACAACGCCGAGGGAGATCAGATGAACATGGGGCTGACCATCGACGAGGCTACCGCGCAAAAGCGGCTGAAGGGTTTTGCCGAGCGTCCGGCGTGGAAGAATCTCGCTGCGGTCAAGTCTGGAGAGCTGTACGCCGTGGATCACGGCAGCCTTCGGAATATGATCGACTATACGCTGACGCTCTATCTCGCCAAGATTCTCTACCCTGAAACGTTCCGGGAACTGGATCCGATGGGCGATATGCGCGCATTCTATGCCAAGTATCTCCCAGAATTGAAGTTTAACGGAACATTCATGATCAAGCTTGCACGCTAGTACGAAGGGTGGGAACATGCCTTCCGGTAATGTAAACATATACAGGCAGTTGAACGGAAGACGCCTGTTGACGGGGATGGTGCTCGTCGTTTTGATGCTGGCGCTCATCGTCGTTGATCTTGGTATGGGGTCTTCCGGTATCAGCCTCGGTGAAGTCATTGAGGCTCTGCTTGCCGGACCGGACGGTGATACGGCGAATACCGCCATTCTGTGGTCCATCCGTTTGCCCATGACGCTGACCTGTGTGTTTGTGGGGGGCTCGCTCAGCCTTGCCGGTCTGCAAATTCAGACCATTACCAACAATGCGCTGGCGAGTCCCTATACTCTCGGCATTACGGCAAGCGCCAGTTTTGGCGCGGCCATCGCCATTACGCTGGGGCTTTCCGTAGCGGGATATCTTTGGATCGGAACGGCGTTGCTCGCACTTGCATTCGCGCTTGCCGTCTCCCTCCTTATTTTCTATCTGGGGCGTCTGAAGGGAATGTCCACAAGTACGTTGATTCTTTCGGGGATCATCATGAATTTCTTTTTTCAGGCGTTACAGCAGTACCTGCAATACCGTGCCTCTCCGGAGATCGCGCAGATCATTTCCGGGTGGACCTTCGGGAATCTGCAACGCTCATCGTGGATGAGCGTTGTCGTGAGCGGTTGTTTGTTGATCGCGGGGGCGGTGCTCTTGTCCGGCTGGGCTTGGCGTCTCACTGTGCTGACAACGGGTGAGGAACGAGCGCGGAGCTTGGGGATTAATGTGGAAAGGCTGCGTCTGCATGTTTTCCTGATCTGCTCGTTTCTCATTGCCGGTGCCGTTGGTTTCATTGGTACGGTGGCTTTTGTTGGCTTGGTGGCACCGCATTGCGCCAAACTCATGCTGGGTGAGGATCAACGGTACTTGCTTCCCAACGCGACGATTCTTGGCAGTCTGATGTTGCTGGCCTCCTCAATTATCTCAAAGCTGTTGTCGGGTGGTTCCATGCTTCCCGTTGGCATCATCACGTCCATTGTGGGCGTTCCGTTCTTGTTCGTATTGCTTATGAAAAACGGGAGGTGACAAATGCTGACCCTGTCCATTCAGAATCTGTCCGTATATTTCTCGGGAAACAGCGTCATTCATGATGTGTCCGCAACGCTGCACGGTGGGGAAATGGTGGCGGTGATTGGTCGGAACGGCGTAGGCAAAACGACGCTGATCAAGGCTATCGCGCGACTGATCAAACGTTCGGGTGACGTGACGTTGTATGACGCCGAGGGCAATCTCTTTTCTGATCGGGACATCGCCTATGTTCCGCAACTTGAATCCGTCACCAGCCGTTTGACGGCCTTTGAGATGGTTCTTCTCGGTCTGGTCAAAGATCTCAGGTGGAAAGTGACCGACGAGCAGATCGAAAAGGTGATGGACACGTTGGCTGAGCTTGGACTCGATAGCCTGAGCCGAAAACCCGTGTGCAGTTTGAGCGGCGGTCAGAAGCAGCTTGTATTCATGGCGCAGGCGTTTGTATCGCGTCCCAAGGTCTTGCTGCTGGACGAACCTACGAGTGCGCTTGATCTGCGCCATCAGCTTGTCGTTATGGATTTGGCCCGAAAGTATACGCAGGAAAACGGAGCGATTACGCTTTTTGTCGTACATGATCTCATGTTGGCGTCGCGATACAGTAGCCGGTTGCTGATGCTTCATGAAGGGCGGATCAAGGCGTTCGATACGGCGGAACGCGTGTTGCTTCCACATCTGCTCGGCGACGTATACGACGTAGAAGCGAGCGTCGAACGGACGCTTCCCGGCTTTTTGAACGTCATCCCTGTGAGGCCGTTGTGAGCAGGTGCCATCTGGAAACGATTCGGACCTATTGGTCGGGCAGGGTCGCGGCCTATGCGGCCGTTAATGCGGATGAACTTGGCAATGTTCAGGCCAAGGTCTGGGATGAACTGGTCGCGGAGCAGCTTCCGTGGAACCGTCCTCTCCGCATCCTCGACGTAGGGTGCGGACCCGGTTTTTTCTCCATACTCATGGCGCGCCGGAGGCATGAGGTCACGGGGGTGGACTACAGCGAGGCGATGATAGAATGTGCCCGGCAAAACTTCAAAAAATATTCCTCGGAAATAAAGGCGCGTTTCCTCAAAATGGATGCCCAGAACCTAACATTCGAGGATGAGGCCTTTGATGCCGTCTTGAGCCGCAACCTCACATGGAATTTGGAACATCCGGACAGGGCGTACGCGGAATGGCTGCGCGTCCTCAAGCCCGGTGGCGTTCTGCTCAATTTCGACGCCAATTGGCATGCGCATCTGTTCGATACGGAACTCGCCCGGCTGTACGCGGAAGATGCCCAAACGCTGCGTGGCATGGGGTATGCCGTCGAAGACGAACATGGAGATCCGATTATGGACGAGTTGATTCCGCAGCTCCCCCTCAGCCGTGAACAACGTCCTGCATGGGACAAGGCGTGTCTCGAACGGCTGGGCTGCCGGGATGTGTTTGTCAGGACGGCGTTGCCTTCGGATATCATGAACGTCTATTACCGGATTCGGTACACCCATACTCCGATGTTCCTCGTGAGAGGGATCAAACAGTGAGAACTATATGACGGAATTGGAAGCGATACGGCGTTACTGGAATACGCGGGCGGAAGGGTATTCCATGAAGACCGCGTATGATCTGCAACATGCTGAAACGGTTTGGCTGGAACGTCTGCGCCCGTTTCTCCCCGACTCCGGCAGGCTGGAGATTTTGGATATAGGATGCGGGCCGGGATTCTTTTCTATTCTCTTGGCTCGGCTGGGGCATGCCGTGGTCGCCTTCGACTACACGGAAGGGATGCTGGAGCGCGCTTCCCAAAACGCCGCCGAAGCCGGAGTGGCCATTACGCTGCGGCAGGGCGATGCACAGGCCCTCCCGTTTCCAGATGCAACGTTCGATCTGATTATATCCCGCAATTTGACGTGGAATCTCGAACACCCGGAAACCGCCTACGCCGAATGGCTGCGGGCCCTCAGGCCGGGAGGCCGCCTCGTCAATTTTGATGGCAACCATTACCGCCACCTCTACAGCTCCCCCTATGCGGAGGAGCGGAAACAGCCCGACTATACGGACGGTCACAACCCCGACTTCATGCTCGGAGTAGATCCCGCGCCGATCAACGCCATTGCCGCAAACCTGCCTTTGAGCAGGGTCGATCGCCCGCAGTGGGATATGGAAACGCTCCTCGGCATGGAGACTTGCAATGTAACGGCTGAGGTGGAGAGAAAACATTTTGTTGACGCTGCGGGACAGCCTCTGTCCATTATCAAGCATTTCATGGTTTCTGCCCAGAAAGAAAAGAAAGGTTGAACCGGCCCGCTGTGATGCCCTCGAATACTATGAAGCCCAGGCCAAGAGTCCGAGGCTTCATAGTATGGAATCCCGACAGGGGAAATGGCCGCATCCGTTTACATGTGGGGCGCAGGAACAAAGCGTGGTGCCGCAGTCCTGCGGGAACGGAGAGCATTTGCTCGTTTTACGTGCATTTTTGATGGGAATTCATTTCCCTATACTCATTGCTTATCATTGACATATGCACGATAGCAGTATTACGAATTATAAAAAAATGCTACTAACATGCAGTGGCGACAGGCTCCAACGGGGCAAGGCCGGTACTTCAGAGGGTGCCCTCTGGAATGCTGTTTCAACAAAAAATGACGCGGCGTCATTTTTCAACGGGGAGAACGTATGCTCGTAAAAAAGTTGTTTGTCATTGGCATTGCGCTGTTGGGTCTCGTGGGCTGCTCGCAGGAAGAACCCACCTCCAAGGCCGAGGCCCCGCGCACGGAATTGGCGTATGCCAGCACCAAGGATATCCGAAACATCAATCCGCATTTGTATTCCGGTGAAATGGCGGCACAGAACATGGTCTTCGAGCCATTGGTCATCAATACGAAGGAGGGCGTCAAACCGTGGCTTGCGGAAAGCTGGGAAATTTCTCCGGACGGAAAGGAATATACGTTTCACCTGCGGGAGGGCGTGACGTTCACCGACGGAACCCCCTTCAACGCCGAAGCGGTCAAGGCGAATATGGACGCCATCGTGAGCAATCTTCCTCGGCATGCGTGGCTGGATATGGTCAACGAAATCGACCGGAACGAAGTGGTTGACGAGCATACCTACAAGCTGGTGCTCAAGCATCCCTATTATCCGACGCTGGTGGAACTCGGACTGACCCGGCCTTTCCGGTTCATCTCCCCGAAATGTTTTATTGATGGTGAAACCAAGAACGGCGTATCCGGCTATGTCGGAACGGGACCGTGGGTTCTGGCCGAACACAAGGATAAGCAGTACGCCGTATTTACGCGAAACGAACAGTACTGGGGGCCGAAACCGGCTCTGGAGAGCGTACGCTGGAAGGTCATGCCCGATCATCAGACGATCCTGCTCGCACTCCAAAAGGGTGAAATCGATCTGGTCTTCGGTTCGGACGGCGACATGCTGAATCTCGATTCGTTCGCCGCGCTCCAGAAGGAAGGCAAGTACAAGACCGAGATCAGCGATCCCATAGCCTCCCGAGCCATTCTTCTCAATGCGCACCAGCCTGTGACAAAGGATGTCAAGGTGCGCGAGGCGTTCCAGTACGCCATCGACAAGAAGGCCATAGCCGACGGTATTCTGAACGGCTCGGAATCCATCGCCGATATGTTGATGGCCAAAAACGTTCCGTACTGCGACATCGATCTTCCGGTGCGCTCCTACGATGTCGCCAAGGCCAATGAGCTTATGGAGAAAGCCGGTTGGGTCATGGGCAAGGATGGGTATCGCTACAAGGACGGCAAGAAGTGCGTCGTCACCATCTACTATAACTCCAACAATTCGCAGGAACGGACCATCAGCGAATACATGCAGAACGATCTCAAAAAGATTGGGGTGGAGCTCAAGATTGTGGGTGAGGAAAAGCAGGCGTTTCTTGATCGGCAACGTACCGGAGAATTCGACCTGCAATACTCCCTGTCGTGGGGCACGCCGTATGATCCACAGTCGTATCTGTCCTCTTGGCGCATTCCCGCCCACGGCGACTATCAGGCGCAGGTCGGGCTGGATCGCAAGGAATGGCTGGACAAGACGATCACTGCGCTCATGATCGAGCCGAATGAGGACGCCCGCAAAGACACCTACAGGGAATTGCTGACCTATATCCATGAACAGGGCGTATATGTCCCGCTGACCTATTCACGTACCAAGGCCGTGCATGTCCCGGAACTCAAGGGGGTGACGTTCAGTACGTCCCAGTACGAAATCCCCTTTGAAAAGATGTCGTTCTAGCGGATTGATCCGGGGGATGCCTCTCCCGGATCGCCGCAATGACCAAGGAGTTTCGCATGGGGAGCTACATTTTCCGCCGCCTGCTCAACCTCATCCCCATTCTCATCGGGATTTCGTTCCTTTCTTTCGTGTTGATCAACCTGAGCCCCAGCGATCCGGCGGAAGTGGCCGTCCGCGTGAACGAGGTCACGCCCACGGAGGAGGTGCTTGCCGAAACACGGGCAAAACTTGGTCTGGATAAGCCCTTTTTGACGCGGTATCTGACTTGGCTGAACCATTCGTTGCAAGGGGATTTCGGCAACCGTTATGTGGACGACAAGCCTGTGCTCGGTGAGATCAGAAAGGCATTGCCCGCGACCCTCGCTCTTGCCGTGGCGGCTCTTTGTCTGACGCTTACGTGCAGCCTTTCCGCCGGAATCCTCTGCGCACTGTATGAAGGGACGCTGCTTGACAGGATCATCCGCGGCGGAGTGTTCCTCGGCACGGCCATGCCGGGCTTTTGGGCGGGGCTCCTGCTCATGTGGCTGTTCGCCGTCAAACTCGATCTGGTTCCGACGAGCGGCATGGAGGGCCCCAGTTCCGTCATTTTGCCGGCGGTGACGTTGTCCCTTGCATATATTGCCACTTATACGCGGCTTATCCGCGCCAACATGATCCAGAATAAGCAGGAAAACTACGTTCTCTACGCTCGGGTGCGCGGTTTGCCCGAGCGGGCCGTCACGCGCCACATGCTTAAAAATTCGCTTCAGGCGTCCCTGACCGCGTTGGGCATGTCGTTGCCGAAGCTCATAGCCGGAACGTTTGTGGTGGAAAGCATTTTTGCCTGGCCCGGCATCGGAAGACTGTGCGTGACGGCGATTTTCAATCGGGATTTCCCCGTCATTCAGGCCTATGTGCTGATCATGGCCGTTCTGTTTGTGTTCAGCAATTTGTTGGTGGATATCCTGAGCGCCGCCATCGATCCCCGGCTGAGAAAGGAATTGTAGCATGTCCCCGTGGGTTCGCTTGAAAAAAGACAGGCTTGCACTGGCTTGCATGGGCTTTCTCGGCATCGTCGCCGTGCTGGGCATCCTCGCCCCCGTACTGCCATTGCCCGATCCGACGCTTATCGACGTCAGGGACAAGTTCGCCCCATGGAGCTGGCACCATCCCTTCGGGACGGATCAGCTCGGACGCGACGTGCTTTCGCGCCTCGTCTACGGCATCCGCGCCACGGTGTTCCTGTCCCTGCTCACCATGGCCATAACCGCCGCGCTGGGGGCGTGCGTCGGCCTTGTCTCCGGTTTTTTCCGCAATCGTATTGACGGCGTGCTCATGCGCGTATGCGACGTCATGATGTCCTTCCCCAGCGAGGTCATGATTCTCGCCATTGTGGGCATGATGGGCCCCGGTCTGGAAAATGTGGTCATCGCCAACGTGGTCGCCAAGTGGCCGTGGTATGCGCGCATGGTCCGCGCCATCGTCCGGCAATATTCCGACAGGGACTACATCCGGTTTGCCAAGGTCGCGGGCAGTTCATCCTTTCGGATCATGGTGCGGCATCTCGTCCCCGGTACGGCGGGGGAGCTTTTTGTTCTGGCGACGCTGGATACCGGAAGCGTGATCCTGATGATTTCGGCGTTGTCCTTCCTCGGTCTGGGCGTCCAGCCTCCCACGCCGGAGTGGGGGATGATGCTGAATGAAGCAAAGGAAGTCATGACCATGTACCCATTGCAGATGATCCCGGCGGGCATGGCCATCCTGCTTGTTGTGGCGGCGTTCAATTTTTTTGGCGACAGCCTGCGTGACGCCTTTGATCCCAAACATGCGGGGGGAGGACGTGTATGAGCCTGCTTGAAGTATACGGATTGACTGTTCGGGAGCTTCGCACCGGGATTCCGCTTGTGCGCGAGTTGTCTTTTCAACTTGAACCGGGAAGCTGTCTCGGCATCGTCGGAGAAAGCGGGAGCGGCAAATCCCTGACGTGTTTGGCGCTGTTGGGGCTGACGCCTCCTTCCTTGCGGGTTTCAGGCAGCGTCCTCTTCGACGGCATCGACCTGTTGCGGGCGGGGCGTGAGGTCGTGCGCGGCATCCGCGGCAAGCGGATCGCCATGATCGTCCAGCAACCGATGACGGCGTTCGATCCTCTGTACACGATGGGAGAACAGCTTCTTGAGACCCTTCGGGCCACCGCTTCGGGAGGTTCGAAAAAAGAAGACGCGAGACGCATCATTGAGGCTTTGGAGATGATGCGCATCCGCAATCCGCTGGAGGTGAGCAAAAAATACCCATACCAGCTTTCCGGGGGCATGCTGCAACGGTGCATGATCGCGGCAGCGTTGCTCCAACGGCCCGATATCATCATTGCCGACGAGCCCACAACGGCGCTCGATTCCATGAACCAGCGGGAAGTTGTCTCTCAGTTCCACTGGCTTCGGGAGCGGTTCGGGACCAGCCTGATCTTTGTTTCCCACGATCTCGGCGTCGTCCGCCAGCTCGCGCAGGAAGTTCTGGTCATGAAGGACGGCGTCGGCGTCGAATACGGCGGGGCGGAGCTTTTCTCCGCTCCACGGCATTCGTATACGCGCTATCTGGTGGACACGCGGGCCACGTTGTCCAGAACCTTCGAGAGGGTGATGCAATGTCGATAGCCCACCGGAAACCCCCGTTGCTCGAGGTTCGCCATGTCTGCAAGAGCTACCCCGCATCGGGAGGTTTTTGGCGGAAAAAGCGGCAGTCCATCCTGAAGGACGTCAACCTTTCTCTGTCCGAAGGGGCTTCCGTAGGGCTCATCGGTGAAAGTGGGGAGGGTAAAAGTACACTGGGGAGGCTGATTCTCGGATTGGAACAGCCGGACAGCGGGCAGATCGTTCTGGAAGGCCAGCCCGTCAGGGAATGGCGCAAGGCGCATCCCGGGCAACTGAGCGTCGTTTTTCAGGATTATACTTCCTCCGTCAACCCGAGGTTCACAGTGCGGGAACTTGTCAGCGAGCCGTTGGACATCCTGCGTTTGGACGGGGCTCGCACGGTTTCCGAACTGCTCGGGCGGGTCGGGCTTCCGGAGACGTTGCTGCATCGTTATCCCCATGAGTTGAGCGGAGGGCAGCTCCAGCGGGTGTGCATCGCGCGGGCCATAGCGACCAACCCCCGGTTCATCGTCTTTGACGAGGCCATCAGCTCGCTTGACGTTTCCGTGCAAGCGCAGGTGCTGGAACTGCTGCTGGAGCTGAAAGGAGACATGACCTATCTGTTCATCGCCCATGATATCCAAGCCGTCACCTATTTGTGCGATCATATTCTGTTTCTTCACGAGGGGACCATCGCGGAATCTTTAGAGAGGCAGCATTTGGCAACGGCATCCAGCGGATATGCACAGCGGCTCCTTCAATCCGTCATTCCCTTTACCCCAGACGCCTGCGTCGCAACCGTATAAGGATATCTCCATGAATGCTTCCTCCAAAGAGCTCGACAAGCGTATCGAACGATATTGGTCTCAGCGGGCGCAAGGTTTTGGCGAAGTGCGGCAGTATGAACTTGCCGGTGAAAAACGCCGTCTCTGGTTGAACGAAATTGAACCGTTTCTTCCCTCGGGACGCCTGAGAATCCTCGATGTGGGCACGGGTACGGGGTTCTTCGCCATCCTGATGACGGAACTGGGACATACCGTGACGGGTATCGATTTGAGCCCTTCCATGATCGACTCCGCACGCGAGATGGCCCAAAGGGAAAACATGTCCATCGATTTCCGAGTGATGGGAGCTGAACGACTGGATTTGCCCACCGAAGGGTTTGACGCCGTATTGTCCAGAAACCTGACATGGACGTTGCCTGACGCACGGGCTGCGTATGCCGATTGGTATCGGGTGTTACGTCCGGGCGGTGTCCTGATCAACTTTGACGCCGATTACGGGAAGGTTTCTTTTGCACAGCAGACCGAAGAGCTGGACCAGCCGAATGCGCATGCCGCGATCGGGGACGCGTTGCTCCGGGAATGCGACGCAATCAAAGCCCAACTGGACATCAGCGGCGTTCCGCGCCCAGAATGGGACATGCGGATACTGGAAGAAACGGGGTTCATCGACATCTGTTGCGATACCCGGATAAGCGACCGGGTTTATACCGAAGTCGATGAGGCGTTCAATCCCGTTCCCATGTTCAGGCTGACGGCAAGAAAAGAGGGGGCCGACCACTCCCTGTAGGAAGAGCTTACGCTGGATTCCAAACGAGGTTTCCTCATTCCTTGGGGTTGAGGAAGGACTCAGGGAAGGGACCACCGAGGAACATGCATTGGGGGCTCTTCAGGGCAGTTGTTTTTTGTTTCAATAGTAATTTTATGCTGTTAGCGGTATAAGAAGTCATATACGTCACAGTTTGGAGAGTGAGCAGGGATTTTTCGCAGGATTTTCTGCGAAAAAAGGCATCCCAAGGGAGATACCTTCCGACAGGACTACGCTTATATGGGAACGGAAAGTGCACTCGTTTTTTCCTCCCATAGATTTGGGTATCCTTTTGTTTCTAGCTCCCTTCTCGGGGTATCCATGCCTTCTCCGAAGAGACGAATAGAAATAATCACAAGATACAGCTAGTTTTTTTATAAGGTTAAACTTAGGGTATCCGGCGTGATACGGATACCCTTATTATAACCGTAGGATTATCTTACCGTTGCCAGAAGTTCCTTGATCAGTCCATCAGCCTCGCATCCCTTGAGCTCCTGTAACGGTTTGCCAAAGCGGGAGGCAGCAAGCTCCTCTGCGTTCCTCCCTTGCTCCTGAGCCTTGTTGCGAATGAAGGAGAGCTGGTTGAGACTGGCAGGTTTGGTTCCTCCACCGTTCATTTGACTCTTCTCCTTGCTTGGGAAGGAGTCAACTCGCCCTCCATATCCACCCAGAGAAGCCCTTTCTTCGACTTTGCGCATAACGTTGGCCTTGGCTATTGCAAGCGTATCCTCGTGGCTAAAGGGCGTCTGCGGTGTATAGGAAGACACATCCGTGACGACCTTTCCATCCGGCATGATGACACTTCCAGATACGATGGCCGTGTTGCCGTTTTGATCGTTGGGAATTTGAAGGACATGGACATTGATAGCGTTGGAAACGTTGAACATAACAACCTCATTGCTGTAAATCTGTTGTAAAAAAGAGCTAGGGTTCAGGAAACATCAAAATTTTCTGAATCGTGTTGTATCGGGCATATGATAGTCATCGAAGTTATTTTTTACATAACAACACCCATCTGATTTTACTTTATTCTTCAACCATTGGATGAAGGATTCTCTCTCATAGCCTACCTTTTTGCCTATCCTGACTTTTACGGATGGACCAGTTCCAGAAGAATCGATGTTCGAGAGAGTCTTTGCAGAAAAGATATTTCCAGTCTTTTCAGCAGCAAATTCTCTTGTAAAGACAGGAGGCAATTCATCGTGCAGTCTGTCAAAGAAAATGTCAGTGTTACTCATGATAATATTCCCTTTATCTTTATGAGATTCTTGAAGAATTGTATTTACGTTCAAACTTGTTGAGAGAGTCTTTGGAGTCTACCTTTGCGAGATAACTTCCTGCTCTAAACGCTATTTTTCTTGCATATTCAAAGTCTTCCGCATTTTTGTTCATGATGATGCCATTATCGTATCTTGAATTTCTTTTCCCATTGAGACAAAAGAAAACGAGACCTTTCTGATCTGTCTGTAGAACGTTACTCCAAACATCAGTAGCAATGTCAAAAATGGTATATCGGTTTTGGATGGCACTGGCATTGATCCAGACCATGAAATGATAATGCGGATACTCTGATTCCTTGAGTTCTCGTACCCAGATGTAATGAGGATCAACTCTATGAGAACATATACACATACGTTTTAATCTTCTTGAGAAGTTGTATGAGAATGTTGAAATATCATCTGGAGAAGGAGAAATGGAAGCATTGGCAGGATAATGGAGATCAAAACGGATCTGCATAACTTTATTATGCCTTTGTAATGCGTGTTGCATGATGTTTTTTTGACGCTCAAGAATGTCAGTGTAGAGACCAGAATGTATGGAAAGAACTTCAAATTCATTGAAACTGTTTCCAAAGAGAATGGGTTCCATAACGACTCCTTTTTTGTTTCATATCGTATCCATGTGATGTATTTTTTTAATCATGTTCAGTCATTATATAATATGATGGGTATGTATATTAATACATGGTTAATGTTTTATCGGTTAATGTGAGTGGCATAAAAATGTTATTATAAAAATAACATTAAATTGATGTTAAGACAGTATTAATATTAATAGTATTATCTTCTGACCTAGGGAACAATCATGATCAAACCCCACATAAGGAATCATTTTATCCTGTCACATGGAGAAAGATTGTTACAAATAAGGCATATGATATTATGCTTTTAATGGCGGACTTATTTAAGTAAAACGCTCTACTTTTTCTCTGAGAAAGTAGAGCGTTGGAGATTCTGGAAATGACAAATATTGCTGAATGCTGTAGTTGTGATTATACAGAAAAGAGACGAGAAGTTCGGCACACCGAAGATTCCCTAAAAAATCTTTTATAAACAAAATGTTATAGCAGAAAAACACTTTCACCGGAGACAGACATGGAAGCGCAAACTTCAGAGACATATCCCCTGAGTACCTTGCACGAAATTCCTTTGAAAAGACTCCAGCCAGATTCCGATCAGCCTCGAAAGTCTTTTGATGAGAAAGCATTGGAAGAGCTGGCCCGCTCTGTGAAAGAGCATGGAGTTCTTCAGCCGATCTTGTTTCGAATTGAAGATGATACGCTTATCATCGTAGCAGGGGAACGCCGTTGGCGGGCGGCAAAGAAAGCCGGACTGCAAAAGATCCCCGCCATTCGAGTCGAGAAAAATTTTGCACTGGTGGCCCTTGCTGAAAATATGACCAGAGAATCTTTGACGGCTATGGAAGAGGCGGAAGCACTCCAGAAGGTCATCGATAAAGATAACATCAGACAAGTTGACCTTGCCAAGGCAATCGGCAAGGCTGAGTCTACGATATCTGAGATACTCAAGCTGAATAACTTGTCGGAGACGATCAAAAAAACAGTAAGAGGCGACAAACGCTGGACGCGCAGTATACTTCTTAGACTTGCAGGGCAACAAGATAAGAAAAAACAGTACGCATCATTTTATCAAATAAAAAGACGCATTGAACAAGGTAAACCTGTATCGAAGAAAAAAGCTACTGAAGAAAATATTGCTGAAAACTATAGAGTGAAATTGAACACTCTGATCCGAGATATGAAGAAGGCAAAGGAAGAAAATCGTATAGAGATGATTGTCAGTTCCTTGAGAACGGAGATCAATGACTTGATTGAACTCCTAACATCCTCCCACACCTAAGACCGGGGGATTCCTATCGGTAGCGACTCTAACGAGCCGCATCTCAGGCGGGTTCTGCTTAATGCGGACGTTTGTCTCCATTCCGCTCCACAGGCGACAGTGCGTTGGGGGACTAGTTGCCGTGGTTGCTACTGTGAGTATTAGATAAAAAAATAGGTATGGAACATCGTTATGTTCCATACCTACTGAGACGCCTCAAAAAAGGTGGAAAGCTATCGCATAGAATTTATATTGTTGACATACCAGTCTCCCAGGGGCCTTCCGGGACCGTAGCGTCGTTGGGGAGGGAGAAGTGTCAGCTGGCCCCAATCTATCAACCAAGCGATTGCAATGTCCACCTTTTGGGCCTTGAACGAGCCATGCATGGCGTCCTTGATCTCCGCATTTGAGACACGCCTTTGCCCACTATGTTGTTCGCACCATTCGGCGATCTTCAGAATACATCTGAGCGTATCTTGATCATGGTTGGGGCATACCGCAGCGACTACGCAATCATACACTGTCCACATGAAGTTAATAGCCATTTCCACCTCTTCAGCCGAAACACACGACGCCCAGGGATCGTCATGCTCACAGAGATGGAAAATGCCTGCCACCCTATACGCTTGCTGCGCTGCACGAATGCACCAGTCTCGTACCCTTTTACTGTGTTCGATTTGGTCTCCCATCCTCTGATGGAATGCTCTGAGTGCCTCCACTCCTTCAGGTTCAACGTGAAGGACTCTTTTGGGGGGACGTGCCCCATCGGAGGTATAGGCGGAGTTTTGGAGAAGCATGCGTAGCTTATTTTGGAAGCTACGCATGAGGCCTTCATTTACGCCTCGTTTCCTATTTCCCCGTGGTCTACTGGGAGGGCAGACATACAAGAGGCTTCGCGCAGTAATGCCCATCGCCCTTTGGTCTTCCGCAAGCACTAGTTTCTGAAAGAAGCGGGGCTGGGTGAACACCACGCAGCTGATGAACGGTTGCCGAACGACAGAACTGTCTCGTGTCACTCTGAGTTGCGCGTTCCCTTCCCCTGACCAATATTTCGCAATTTGTCGATACGTATTGAGATCCAAGGAAGTACCATCCGGATCCATGACATTGGCGTACCCCCAACGAGATACAGCTTCTGACAGGGATGCCGAAGTCACGTCATTGACGAAAAGACGTGGCAACTGAGTGCGTTTTTTCATGTTCAACCCATTGAGCTGAAAGGAGAGCTTTTCCAGGGGCTCCAGATGCCCAGTATCTGCGGCATATTTAATGGCGTCCTTCCGTTGTTGCTGTAGGACGGCCTTGAGGGCGTCCTGCGTTGCAATCTGCCTTTCAAGGGTGGCGTATTCCTCTTCCTCAAATGCCGTATAGGCATCTAGGACAGGCTGCATCGCAGAGCTTTTGCCGCTACCGCTTTCTGCACTGACGAAGATGAGCAATGAGAGATTGTTGAGCCGACCCTCACCTGTCTGGATCTGAGTCAGACCACGATCCGCACCAGAAATTCCCCCCATAGAGGAGAGTAGGACCATGTTGGGATCGAGCTCACGTACTGTAGCATATTCCCGGGTCCAATCGGAAATCATTTTTGGAAGAGGGTAGCGGAAGAAATTGCTGTATTGATGAATGGCATGACGCTCCATTTGGTACCGAATATCGTCGACGAACGAAACCTCTGAGTTCCGGACAGTAGGTAAAGGGAAAAAAAACATAGTTCCCCCAGAGGAGAGGGGGATACCCCCTCTCCTTCATTTTCATCGCATCATGCGTATTTTCGCAAGGATACTTCACCATCGGAAAAGGCGACGGCTACCAAGTCGTCGGGTGCCAGCCCCAGAGCCTTCCGCAAAGAGGGGGGAAGGCTCTTAGCAGGGAGGACATCCCCCGGAGCCAGCGGTTGGAGCACGCCAAGCACTAGGCCTTTGCTGTAAAGTCGAAGGACTTGGGCCGGAGATACCCCAAGCTTGTGACCGAGTACGATCTGGATCCTTGCCAAGCAGAGGCCGTACCCGCCAAGCTGTGCGATCTCTAAAAGAATGCGCTCTTCTTCCAGCCTCGTAAGGCGATGCCGCTTTTTCCCTTCAAGTGTATTTTCTCGTCCTTTCGTTCCCATTTCATTTCCCGCTTGATTGAGGTCAAGGCACCCGTGCGAAACAACGGATACCGAATTGGGCGTAACACAACACTCACCGACACGATGTACCGGTGCTCGTGAAGCCCTCAATCAAGGATGGAGACTTGGAGACTGGGATGCTAAAAAGTCGAGAAATGCATCTCGGGCGATGAGCGTCTTTTTAGGACTGAGCTTGACGAAGCAAGACTGAGGATAGCGAGCCCTGCGGTTTTGGACGCTCCGCCAGCACAGGATGCCGTTTGTCAACTCGTCGAGCTTTGGCGCAGGGAAGAAGGGGGGAAGAATTTTGTGGAGATAGGTGATGTACTCTTTCATGACAATAACCTCGAATTGAAATTTCTTTAATCATAACAACCTCTTATGTTTTTTTGCATTCCAGAAGCACATATCCTCCCCGATAACAACATCGGGCTCAAAAGGCTGCTTCCGGTCGTGCTTTTCAAGAACATGCAGGCGAAAAGCACAAAGACCTAATACGGTGTAATGTTTAAATAAATTTATTTAACGAAGTTAGGCCACAAAAACAGACAACTGCCGAATTTACTTAGAATAAGTCCTCTT
>CAUHBW010000014.1 GCA_959604115.1 uncultured Bilophila sp.
GGAAGGTCAGCTCCAGCGGCGGCAGTTCCAGATCCGGGTTGTTGTAAAAATTCTGCACCTGCACCATCATGGTCTGAAAACTCAGCACGTCGGCGTTCAGCCCTTCCAGGCTGACGTGCATACGGTACGTGTGCTCGTCGATCCGGGACAGGTAGATGTCATACATGGGCCAGACGTCCACGGGCTTGATCTTCTGGCGCAGCTCCTCGCGGATTTCGCCGAGAATTTCCTGCTTGCGCTCCTCGGTTTCGCCGCGCAGGTCGAAATACCTGACCTCGAAGGGCGGCGTGTGCTCCAGAACCATCTGCTGGCCGGTTTTGAAGATGACGCTGCGCATCATGTCGTGGCGTTCGACGAACTTGCGCCACGCGTTCTGGTAGCGCTCAAAGTCGAGATCAACCGTGTCCATCTCAAAATAGACGTGGCTCGATACGTTGCTCGCCCCCAGCGAGGCGTTGTCGCGGCCGATCATGTAGGCGAGCTGGATGTCCGTCAGCGGAAACGGTTTGTATCGATCCTCTGGCCGCAGCGTGATGACCGGCTTTTTCTCCACGTTCCTGTCGATGGCGAAATCGTCCTTCTCCAGAAACAGTGCCAGAAGGGATTCCTGCTCTTCGGAGAGGCTGCCGCCTCCGGGGAGCAATGAAGCGTCGTGCAACATGCTTTTTTTCCTTACCTTGTTGATGCGTTGGTTAAACGAACGGCCTTGACGATCCAGCGGCTATCCCTTCCGGGAAAGCATGGCCTTGATCTCATCGGCGGACATCATCTTGATTTTAATGAACAGCTCGGCGATTCGGGCCGTCTGTCCGGGCTTCTTTTCCGTGGCGATCAGAAACGCCGCCAGTTTACCCACCGTGTTCTCCGTCACCAGCGTGCGGATGGGAACCTTGGTATGGAAGATGCTTTCCAGACGGCTCACCATCGGGATGGCGTGCAGGGAGTCACCTCCGAGTTCGATGAACGCGTCGTCCACGCCCACGGAGTCGAAGCCGAGGATTTCCTGCCATACGGCGGCGATCACCCGCTCTACGTCCGTTTCCGGGGCCTGGTAGGGGGTGGCGAGCCGGGGCCGCTTGGCGACCTTGGCCTTGGCCTGAAATACCGCGTAATTCTTCAGGACGTTCTTGGCGTTCCGCCGCAGCTCCTCCACGAGGGCGGGGTAATCGGAGGTCGAAACCATAACCTGCGCGTCGGGGAGCGCGAGGATGCGGCTGATGCACTCCATGCCCTCGGCGGCGAGGATGCCGTGCGCGGCCACGTCTTCGCCCACGGTTTCCATCATCTTCGGCAGAAGCACCGTCCCGATGCCGATGCCTTCCCAGTAACCCCAGCCGACCGACACGATCCGGTACGGAAGCCGCCCGTTCATGGCCTGCGCATGGAGATCCATGAAGCAGCACGCCGCCGCGTAGTCCGTAAAGCCGAGCGGGGCCGTATAGGAACACAATGAGGAGAACAGCATGAGGAAATCGGGTTTTGTCGCTTCGAGCATCTTTTCCAGCACCAGCGTGCCGTGCACCTTGGTGCGGATCACGGCCTGCGCCCGTTCGTCGGTCTGCACTTGGATCATGCTGGAGGAAACCGTCGAGGCCGCGTGGAACACGCCGTTGATCTCACCGAACCGTTCAAGCACGGCGTCACGGATGGCGAGCATCCGATCCATATCGGCGACATCCGCCGCGAACACGAGGCATTCCGCGCCCATCGCCTCCAGCGCCCGCACCTTGGCGATGCGTTCCGATACGGCGTCGTCTTCGGGATGGCTTTCCAGCCACGCGTCCCAACCTTCGCGGGGCGGGAGCGGCGTCCTGCCGACCAGCACAAGCCGGACGTCCCACCCTTCCACAAGATAGCGGGCAAGCTCAAACGCCACGCCTCCGAAACCGCCGGTAATCAGGTAGACCCCGCCCCGCCGGATCGCCGCCTTTTCCGCCTCCGGGGCGGCGGGCAGCGGCACATGCGCAAACCGCTGCTCCCAGCGGCTCCGCCCGCGGTAAGCGACCGTATCCGCGAAGCCCGCCGCATCGACCCTGCCTTCCAGCACGTCGCGCAGGGCGGTTACGTCCCGGATCACGGCATCCAACAGCTCAGGGTGTGGTGGAATGCCCGGCTTCGGGGCATCAATATCGATGTTGCGCGACTGGATATTCAGATATTCGTTGGGAATGACGCGGCATGGGCCGAGTACGGGGGCTTTTTCGGGCGCGAGCGTTTCGTCGCCCGTCACGTCATGCAGACCGCTGGACAGCACGGCGAGGCCCAGCGGACGGCCATCCAGCCCAAGGGACGACAAGGCGCGCACCAGATAGACAATACTCTGGTAGCCGTGCGCGTTCAGGCTGTCGTAGGCTTCGAGCCCGGAACCGTCGCCGCCTCCAGTGACGCTCCACGCGTGGATGACGAAATCGGGCTCAAAGCCCTGCGCGCTCAAGTCCTGCAGGAGCAGCTTATAGTCCCCCTCTTCTCCGGGGCGGATGAAAAACGTTTCGGCATCCTCCTTCCGATAGGCATCCCCGGCCCCGGCCAGTACAGCCTTGTGGCCGATCCCGCGTAGCCGCCGGGCCAACGCCCCGGATACGCCGCAGTGATCCGCCAGCAGGAGGAAACGCCGTTTCTCGGCGGGCTGAGCCTCAAGCCTCCGCAGATCGAAAGAGCGCCTCCACTGGGGCAGGACGAACCAGCTTCCGATGTCCTCCCGCTTTTCCATCAACTTGCCCATCATGGAAGCGAGGGCGCCGCCCTGTGCGGCCTGCGCGCGAACGTCGGCCCGCTTAGCCCAGTGGCTCTGCCTCTGGAATGGATAGGTCGGAAGGGGAATCCGCCTCCCGCCGTCCCGTTCGCCCGCGTACCAGTCCAGATTCACTCTATGGAGGAACAACGCGCCGTAGGCGGCGCTCAGCGCCTTGCCGTCCTCGATGTCCTGATCCGCGTCGCGCATGGAAAAGACAATACCCTGCCCGTCCATATCGGCGTGCCGTTTCGCCAGCGTGCCAAGCACCTTGCCGGGGCCGACCTCAAGCAGCACGGCGTTCTTGTCCTTCAGAATCGCGGCGATGTTCTCGCAAAACCGCACCGGCCTGCGGATATGGGCCGTCCAATAGTCTGGGCTGGTCGCGTCCTCTTCCGTAATCCACGAACCGGACACGTTGGACAGGAAGGGAATTTGCGGCGCATGCAGCTCAATGGAGGAAAGAACCGTCCGGAATTCGTCGAGAATGGGCTCCATGAGGGCGCTGTGCCCGGCCCGCGTCGCAGCGACCTTCCGGTAGTGGATACGGCGGTCCGCCAGTTCACCTTCCAGCGCCGCAATGTCTCCGGGCCTCCCGGAAACCGTGCACAGCTTTTCGGCGTTGACCGCCGCGACGGACAGGCTTCCCCGCAGCAACGGGACAACCTTCTCTTCGGGCGCATACAGCAGGAGCATAGCCCCCTCTTCGACCCTATCCATCAACTGCCCGCGCCTTACGGCAACGGCGAGGGCGTCCTTCAAGGAAAACACGCCCGCGACGACGGCGGCCAGATACTGCCCGAAACTGTGCCCGACGCATCCGGCGGGCCGCACTCCCCAATGCATCCAAAGCCGGGCCAGCGCGTATTCCGTCGCGAACAGCGAAGCGAAGGCGTAGGTCGGCCCAGCGATCTTCCGTTCCGCCTCGGCCCGCTCCGCTTCGGAAGGATACAGGACGTCGCGGATGTCTTCCGAAAGCAGCGGCAGGAGCTGCCCCGCGCATTCGTCAACGGCGTCGCGGTAGACGGGTTCGGTTTCGTAAAGCTCCCGGCCCATGCCCACATGCTGCGAACCCGCACCGGGGAACATGAAGTACACGTTGCCCGCGGCGGGCGGTTCCCCCGGATCGGCAAGGCGTTCCGTCCAGCAGTGATTCCTCAGCGAATCAACGAGTTCCGCCGTCGTTTCTGCAATCACGACGCGCCGGGAACCGAACGCCTTCCGTCCCTTTTGCAGGGTATGGGCGACATCCTCCAACGCGGTTTCGGGATGCTTTTCCAAAAACGCCGCCAGCCGATCCGCCATATCGTCGAGGGCCCCCTCGGTGCGTGCGGAAAGGGGGACAGGATGCCAGCGGCGGCGCGAATCCGCCTCCCCGCGCACCGGGGCCTCTTCGAGAACCATGTGGCAGTTCGTCCCCCCGAGGCCGAACGAGCTGACGCCCGCCCGGCGCGGCGAGGTTTCCCACGGCCTCAGTTCCGTATTGACGTAGAACCGGCTGTCCTCAAAGGGAATTTCGGGGTTCGGCCTTTCAAAGTGCAGAATCGGGGTCAGTATTTTTCGGTCGAGGGAAAGCATGGCGCGGATAAATCCAGCGACGCCCGCGGCAGAATTGAGATGCCCCACGTTGGTCTTGACCGAGCCCAACGCGCACGGCGTCGCCGCCAAACCGTAAATGCTTTCGAGGGCGCGGAATTCCATCGGATCGCCCATCGGTGTTCCCGTGCCATGCGTCTCGATGAACGTCACCGTCTCCGGGTCGACGCCGGACAGATCCAGCGCCTCACCCAGAATGGCCTCCTGCCCCCGCACGCTCGGGGCCGTGAATCCGACCTTGTCCGCCCCATCGTTGTTTACGGCAAAACCGCGAACCACACCGTAAATATAATCGCCGTCCGCAAGGGCATCCTCAAGGCGCTTGAGTAGGACGACGCCCGCGCCGTTGCCGTACATCATCCCCGACGCCCGGTGGTCAAAGGCGTGGCAGCAGGCGTCGCGCGAAAGCGCACCGTCCTGACCGGCCAGATAGCCGAGCTTCTCCGGCAGGGAAATGGAAACCCCCCCGGCGAGGGCCATGTCGCAATGGTAGTCCTGCAACGCTTGGCACGCCGTCGCCACGCCCACCAGCGAACTAGAGCACGCGCTCTGGATGCTGAAGGCGGGCCCTTTCAGATCGAGCTTGTAGGCGACGCGGGCGGCCGCATAGTCCTTATCGTTTCCGATCAGCTCGTCGAAGAACGGCATCGGATGTTCCGGGAACAGCATGTTGTCTGGCTTGAGGTAGCTGCTCTGCGTGATGCTGGCGTAGATCCCGATCGTCAGCCGGGAATCGCCGGGGACATACCCCGCGTCCTCAAGCGCCTCCCACGCGCATTCCAGAAAGAGCCTCTGCTGGGGATCGATGTTCTCGGCCTCCTTCGGCGTGTAGCCGAAAAACTCCGCATCGAACTGATCCGCGTTGCCCAGAACATACCCCTTTTTCACATAGTCTTCCTTACTCAGAAGCCGTTCGGGGATGTGTCCGGCAAGCTCCTCGTCGGTAAACGTCGTGCGGACGTCGGCCCCCGAAACGAGGTTCTCCCAAAACCGTTCCAGCGTTTCCGCGCCGGGAAAACGCCCGGCCATGCCGATGACGGCGATGTGACCACTGTCCATATCTTCTGCCATGACAACCTCTATTCAGGTTTAGCTTTGTGTTCAGCCTTGACGCGCAGGCGTTTCTTCCGCATCTCGACGCGTCGGGACGTTCCGGCGGCGGGCGCAGCGCGGCGCGTCCCCTCGTCGAGGAAGGCAGCCAGCGTCCGTATGCTCGGATATTCAAAAACGCTCACTAGGGGGAATTCGCGCCCAAAACGCTTTGCCAGCTCCCTGTGCAGCCGCACGGCGAGGACTGAAGTGCCGCCCACATCGAAAAAATTGTCGTCGATGTTCAGCACCGCGCGCCCGAGAACGTCTTTCCACGCCTGCCCCACGGCCTTCTCAGCCTCGGACGAGGCCGGAGCAGCCGCACTCTCCTGAAAAGCCGCTTCCCCAGCCGTCTGAAGGAGCCGTTTCCTGTCCACCTTCCCATTGCCCGACAACGGTAGGGCCTCCAGCGTCACGAGGGCCGAGGGCACCATGTAGTCGGGCAGGCGTTCGCGGACGGTTCCGAGGACGGCCCGCTCCTCGACCGCCCCTTCGGGGACGATGAAGGCGATCAGCTTCTTGGCGGCGGCGTTTTCGCCCGCCACCGCCACGACAGCCTCCCGGACATCGGGACGGGACAACAGCACGGCCTCGATTTCGCCAAGCTCGATCCGGTGGCCCCGGATCTTCACCTGAAAGTCCTTTCGGCCCAGAAACTCAATATTTCCATCTCGCAGCATCCGGCCCACATCGCCGGTGCGGTACAGCCGTTCGCCGGTTTCCGGGTGCACAATGAAACTCTCGGCCGTTCGGGCTGCGTCGCGCCAGTATTCGCGCGCCAGCCCCACGCCGCCGATGTACAGATCGCCGGGGACACCGTCGGGGCATGCCTCCAGCCGGGCGTTCAGCACATGGAAACGCTGATTGCGCATGGGACGCCCGTACGGGATGCTCTTCCATTCCGGGAGCACGTCCCCAATGGGGTACAGAATGGACCAGATGGAAGCCTCCGTAGCCCCGCCGAGGCTGAACAGCTTCGCCTCGGGAGCGACGGCGCGGATCCGCCGGGGCAAGTCCAGCGGAATCCAGTCGCCGCTCATCAGGACAAGGCGCAGGGGGATGTCGCCCGCCTTTCCCGCAAATTCCATATATTCCACCAACATCTGCACCAGCATGGGCACGGAGTTCCAGATCGTGACGCCGTGCCGTGAGGCCAGTTCCAGCCAGTGGGAGGGATCTTTCAGCCTGTCGGCGTCGGGCAGCACGACGGCGGCCCCGGAGAGCAGCGCGCCCCAGATGTCGTAGACGGACAGGTCAAAATGCAGCGCGGAAAGGCCGAACATCCGATCCCCAGCCCCCACCCCAAAACGCCCGTTGACATCAAGAAGGGTATTCACGGCCCCACGGTGGTCGATGGCGACCCCCTTGGGCCGTCCCGTGGAGCCAGACGTGTAGATGATGTAGGCCAACTCATCAGGCTCCACAGGTACGGCCTCCGGAAGCCCTTCTTCGGGGGGGAGGCCGTCCACGGCGACGACCAGCGCGCCTTCGGGCCAGCGCAGCGCCTCCGCGTACTTCGCCTGCGTCAGAATGGTGCGGAAGCCCGCGCCGTCCGCAATCTGCTCAAGCCGGGCGTAAGGGACATGGGCGTCCACGGGGACGTAGACGGCACCCGCCAGCGCGATGCCCGCAACGGCGACGACCTGTTCCCAGCCCTTTTCCATCACCACCCCGACAAGATCCCCGCGGCTGACGCCTTGGTGCGCCAGAGTATGCGCGACGGCACCCGCACGGCGGAGAACCTCTTCATACGACAACGTCCGTGCGGAGGTTATGACGGCCGGGGCGTCGGGCGTCGCCTGAGCCTGCCGGAGGAAAAGGGAGGCCAGCGTTTCCTCGGAAAGGGGGCCTTCGGTGGCGTTGTAGCCGATCCGGGACTGCCGCTGGGCTTCGGGAAGCGTGAGCGGCGAGGCCTCCAGCCACGCGGCGTCGTCCGCGGCCAGCCGATTGAGCAACCTCACGTAGGCGTCGAACATGGCTTCCACGAGCCCCTCCGGGAACAGCCCCTCGACGGCGTCCCAGTTGAGCATGAGGCGGCCCTCCTGCTCATAGGTCTGGTGGTCGAGCCATACCTGCGGAGTCTGGGTGATGCTCGTGACGAGCATTCCCATGCCGGAGAACCCCGACGCGTCGCGGCCTGCCTTTCCAAGGCTGACCGCCCCGGTGAACACGATGGGCATGCGCGCCGGTTTGCCGCGCAGCGCAAGCTCGCGCAACACCTGCACGCCGCTCACAAGCCGATGGCTCATGTCTTCCCAGAGCTGCCGCTGGACGCCGAGGGCGCGTTCCCTGAAGGATGCGCCGGAAACGGCGTCCACGGCGAGCAGGTTGAGGGAGGAGAAATCCCCGACGACATCGTTGACCTGATCGTGCAGCGGAAGCCGGTTGAACAGCGTCAGGTTCAGGGTAAAGCGGGGGCCGGCACTCCAGCGAGCCAGCGTTTCGGCATAGGCGGCTACGAGCAGGCCGGACGGCGTCAGCCCGTTCCGGCGGATGCGGGCCTTGAAGCCCTCCCAGACGGGGGCCTCCAGAACCGCGCTCAAGCGTACCGTCCGGGGCGCGTCAAGTTCCGAAGGCTGCTTCGCCAGCGGAAGTTCCGGCGCGGGAGGCAGGTCGTCCAAGCGTTTTTTCCAATATTCAAAATCACTGCGCCAGAGGGGGGTATCGACAATCTTCCGCTCCGCAAGCACATAGTCGCGGAAGGACAGGCGCAGTTCGGGGAGTCGCTCGCCGGGCGAGCGGTACAGCCGCAGCCATTCGTCGACAAGCAGGAAGATGCTCCATGCGTCGGCGATCATGGCGTCGAAATCGAGGAACAGGCGGAGGCGCTCTTCCCCGTCCCGCAGGTACCGGGCCACGCGGATATCGAACAGCGGCCATGTATCCGCCGGGAGCAACTGCCCGGACATGGCCCGGCGGACATTCCCGATAGCCCCTTCCGGGGCCGCATCATCCCTCAGATCATAAACCGGGAAACGGTACTCGCCCACGGAAGGCAGGATCGCCTGCGTGCCGTCCGGCAGGAACACGGCGCGCAGCATCTCGTGGCGTTCGATCAGCCGGTTCCAGGCACCGTTGAGCCGTTCGATGTCCATGCCCGCATTGTCAAATTCAAAATAGACGTGGCTCGAAACCTTTCCCAATTCGTAGGCCCCGATGCGGCCGATCCAGTAGGCATATTGCACGTCCGTCAGCGGGAACGGCTCGGATCGTTCCCCTTCCCGCGGCTCCACGGCGGGTAGGGCCGCCGCATCCGGGAGGGCAGGCCCGTTTTCCCGCGCCTCCGCCTCAAGGCTCTCCGCGAGACGCGCGATGTCGGGGAACCGGAAAAGCTGATCAAGGGTCAGTTCCGCGCCGAGCTCCTTCCGCACTTCCGCGACAAGGTGGGTCGCCACGAGCGAGTCCCCGCCGAGCTCAAAGAAGTTGTCCCGCACGCCGACCTGCGGCACCTGCAAAATGCGCTCCCATATGCGGGCGAGCGCGTTTTCCAGCTCCGTCGCTGGCCGGGCTTCCTCGCATGCCTTTTCCTCAAACGGGGGGAGGGCCTTGCGATCCAGTTTCCCGTTGGCGGACAGGGGCAAGGCGTCGAGCGCCATGAACGCGGAGGGCACCATGTATTCGGGGACACGCTCACGGAGGAACGCCTCCAGCGCGCGGAACAGGCCCTCTTCGTCCGCCGCGGGCTCCCGCAGCACTAGATAGGCCCCCAGCCGCCGGATGCCCCGCGCACCGGAAACCGGCATCGCCACAACGTCCTTTACCAGCGGGTGCTCTTTCAGGGCTGCTTCGATTTCGCCCAACTCAATGCGGTGCCCGCGGATCTTCACCTGACTGTCGGCGCGGCCAAGGAATTCGATGGTGCCGTCCGGCCAGAAACGTCCGAGGTCGCCCGTCCGATACCAGCGCATCCCGTCAATATTGCGGAAACGCTGGGCCGTCAGTTCGGGATCGCCCAGATAGCAGCGGGCGACGCCAGCCCCGCCGATCCACAGCTCGCCGTCCACCAGATCCGGGCAGTCGCGGCCCTTGGCGTCCACCACCCGGTAGGACTGCCGGGACAAGGGGCGTCCGTAGGGAATCGACTTCCACTCGGCGGGGATTGGCGCCTCAACCTCCATGATGTTCGACCAGATCGAGGCTTCCGTGGCCCCGCCCATCGCGATGAGCCTTGCTCCGGGGGCCGCGTCCTTCAGCCGCTGCGGCAGATCAAGCCCGATCCAGTCCCCTGAAAGCATGGCCAGACGCAGCGGGAGCCTGCTTCCGTGCGCTTCGGCATCCACCAGCAGCATGTCGAGCAGGATGGGCACTGTGTTCCAGACCGTGACGCCGTATTCGAGGACGATCCGGCGCCAGTCCCCTGCGCTGCGGCGTATCGCCTCGCCGATGGCGACGATGGCCGCGCCGGACGAGAGCATCCCGAAAATATCGTATACGGAAAGGTCGAAATCGAGCGAGGACACGGCAAGGCATGCGTCACCCTCGCCCACATGGAACCGCCCGTTGATGTCCGCAATCGTGTTCCGCGCGCTGCGGTGCTCAATAGCCACGCCTTTAGGCTCGCCCGTGGAGCCGGAGGTAAAGATGACGTAGGCGAGATCATCGGGAGCGACCGCCGCCGGATCCGCAAGCGGCTCCACGGCATGGCGCTCCGCGATGTCAATCAGTTCAGCTCCAGATGGGAGCGAGGCCACGTCCAGCACATCCGTACGGCTCAGGACAAAGCGGACGCCGATTTTCCGATGGATGCGCTCACGCCGCGCCAACGGCTGGGAAGGGCTTACCGGCACATAGAATCCGCCCGCCGCGAGGACGCCCAGCACGGCGACAATCTGTTCCCTGCCGCGCGGCAAGGTCACCGCCACCGGCATCCCGCGTTCCACGCCGCGCCGACGCAGCAGGGCCGCCGTCCGCAGCGCCTCCCCCGCCAGTTCCCCATAGGTGATCCGCTCACCGCTCAGCCCGTCGATGATCGCGACCGTATCCGCCGCCTCGGCAGCGCGGGCGAAAAACGGCCCGTGCATCGTCTCTTCAGGCGCGGGGAGGGCCAAAGCCCTTTCACGCCCGCGCCGTTCGCGCTGCCGCTCCGGCAGCACGTCGGGGACGCATTCCCAATGGGCGGCGTCAGCGGCGAGCCATTCCAAAAGCCGTCCGTAGGCGTTCAGCATCTCATCAATCAGCCCTTCGGCAAAAAGTTCCTCCGCCGTATCCCACACGAGGGCGAGTCCGCCGTCTTCGGTTTCGTACATCTGGAAGTCAAGCCAGACCTGCGGCGTTTGGGACAGCATGTAGTGGAGCCTGCCGAGCGTTTCCCGGCATTCCTGCGTCAGCAGGGGGTTCCCCAGATTGCACGCGAAGACCACGGGCGCGATGAACCGCTCGTCGGGGCGCATTCTGGCAATGTCGCGCTGAATCCGCACGCCGGAGTAGGAGGAATGGGCCACGTTCTCGTAAAAACGGGACTGGACGTCGCGCAGGCGTCCGAGGAAGGGCTTCTCCTCGGTGCAGTCCACATCGACGAGCAGCAGGTTGGTGAAGTCCGCCACCACGTCCTCCAGCCCTTCCTCACCCGTTTCCCGATCGAACAGCGGCAGGTTGATGAAGAAGCGGGGTACGGAACTCCAGCGATCGAGGATTTCGGCGTAGGCCGTCAGCAGCGCCATCGCCGCCGTCGCCTCATGGGCCGCCGCCTCGGCCTTGAGCGCGCGCCACGTCCCGGCGGACAAAAAATACAGCCTGCGGCGGTACGAAGCCCGAAGCACCTCTTCGGGGTTCCTCTTCAGCGGAAGCGCGGGCGCGCCGGGGAGTTCGGACAGGCGCCCGGCCCAATAGGCGGCGTCGCGCTCCCTGTCCGCCCCGTCCCGCGCGTCCCTGCGGGCCAAATAGTCGGAGAAGCGCCACGCCTCCGGCGCGGGCGGCACGACGCCGCGGGCGTAAGCCGCCGAAAGGTCGCGCAGCACGATGCAGAAGCTCTGCACGTCGGCCACCAGCAGATCGATGTCGAAAAACAGGCGGGTGCGCCCGTCCGGGAGCAGGCACAGCTCCAGACCGGCAAGCCTGCCCTGCTCTACCGCGAAACGGCGGTGTGAAAGTTCCTCGCGGAGCCGTTCCAGACGGTCGGCCACGGTTCCCGCGTCGGCCTCCCGGAGATCGTGGACGATCAGCTCTTCCGAGGCGGGTTCCGGCAGGACGAGCTGCCTGCCGTCTTCGAGGAACGCGGCGCGCAGCAGGCTGTGGTGCGCAAGTACCGTCCGCCACGCCCCAGCCAACCTGTCCGGCTCGACCCCTTCGCCGTCCAGCTCAAGGTAGGCATGGCAGCCGACGCCGCCGAGCGGCTGTCCGTCACGCCGCCCGATCCAATAGGCATACTGCACGTCCGTCAGAGGGAAAGGCTCGTCCTGCGTCCGCTGCGGAAGGGGCGAGGCGGGGACGGCCCGCTCCGCACCGATCCCGGCCTTCCGGCGGAGGATCTCCATCCAGCTCGACAGCGTAGGTTCGGCGATCATTTCTGCGAACGTGACCTTGACCCCGGCCTTGCGCCACCTGCTGACCAGACGCATGATCTTCAGGGAGTCCAGCCCGAGGCCGACAAGGTTGTCGCCATCGGAAAAACCGGGCTCCGCGATCAGCCCCCCTATGGTTTCGCGGACGGAATCGTATTCAATGACCGCAGGATCTTTCATTGCCATCGCTTCCTCTTTTTCCTTGAAGTGTGCTGGTGTCTATGAAAAACACCGGGAAAGGCGACCTCTCCCGGTGGGGAAACAGGCTGCGCCTCAGACCTTGCGCCCGGCGTACCGCTCCTCAGCCATGGCCGAGAGCTTCCGCTTGTCGACCTTGCCGACGCTGGTTACGGGCCACACGTCGAGCTGTTCCAACTGATCCGGGTACTTGAAGCGGGCGACGCCGCTCGCCTCGAAAAAGGCGTAGACGGCGGCAAGGCTCACTTCGGCCCCGTCCGTCATGATCCAAGCGCAGATTCGCTCGCCGAGGTCGTCGTCCTTCACGCCGACTACGGCGGCGTCCGTGATCAGCGGATGCGTCCGCAGCACGGTTTCGACCTCCACCGGGGCGATCTTTTCCCCGGCGCGGTTGATCTGTTCCTTGATGCGCCCGCAGACCTGAATCCGATCGCCGCAGACGATGCGGGCGATGTCCCCGGTGCGGTAATACCCGTCCTCGGTCACGGCGTGCCTGTTCGCCTCCGGCGCGCGGTAATAGCCCTGAATCGTGTAGGGGCCGCGGACGATCAGTTCGCCCGCCTCGCCGCGCGGCACGTCCCGGTCGTCAGCATCGACGATGCGGATTTCGTCGGCGGGCGAGATCGGGCACCCCTGCGTATTGCAGATCACGCTCTCTTCGTCGTCCAGCGAAGTCGTGCAGATAAGCCCCTCCGCCGTGCCGAACACGTTGACCATCTTGCAGCCGAGCACCGGCTCCACGCGCGCCGCCATGCCGGGATCGACCGCCGCGCCGCCAGCCTCGATGAACACAAGGCTGGACAGATCCGCCTCTTCCCACTCCCTGGCTTCCAGCCAGAGGTTGAGGAGCGCGGGCACCAGCGCGGTGAACGTCACCTTTTCGCGTTCGATCAGCTCAAAGGCCTCGTCGCTGCCCACGCTTTCGGCCAGAACCACCTTGCCGCCGTTGATCAGCGTCCCGATGATTCCCGGAGACGACAACGAGAAGTTGTGCGCGACGGGGAGAACCACCAGATACGCGCTGTCCTCGTTGAGGCCGCAACGCTCGGACGCGGCGCGGGCGTTATAGGCGTAGTCGGTATGGCGGCGGGGGATCAGCTTGGGCGTGCCGGTCGTGCCCCCGGACAGCAGCAGAACCGCCGTTTCCGTAAACCGGGGCGGAGCCCAACTGATGACGGGGTTGGGCTTGCGCAGCGTTTCCAGAGGGATGGTGCCCTCGATCCCGCCGTTGTCGGTGATGAGGTATTTCAGGTACGGATGGCCGTGGGAAAGGCTTTCGACGATGGAACGGTATTCGGTGGAGCCGTATTTGTCCGTCGTGATATAGGCCACCGGCTCGGCCAGCCTGCACAATGCGGCGATGTCCGCCTCACGGCTCGCCGGAAGCCCCATGATGGGGATGCCTCCGAAGCGGAACAGCGCGAAAGCCGCCAGCACGAACTCCAGCCGGTTGGGAAGCTGGAGCAGAACACGGTCGCCGGGGCGGATGCCCAGCTCGATCATGCCCGCGGCATACTCGTCCACGAGCCGATCAAGCTCGCGGTACGTGACCCTTCTCCCGCCGGAGACGACGGCGATGCGCTCCGCATGCCGTTCCGCACTCCGGTGCAGTTCTTCGCCAAGCGAATACGGCTGCCAATACCCTTTGGCGATATACTTCTCCTCAGGCACGATATACACTGCTGACTCCTTGTCGGATCACGGTTTGCAAAGTGGGGGAATGGATTCCGCCAATCTTGAATATGAATTTTATTATCATTAAATGACGACAAAAAAACGGCTGCCGCCTTTCCCCCTCCCCCTATGGAGGGGATAAGGAACGCCGCGAGGTCCTGAATCCACATCGAAGGAGGAGGGCCAGCTCCCTGTGCATGAACATCCGCCCTCTTGCCCCCGCTTCGCGGCGGTTCCTGTTGTGGGACTATAACGGCCCGGAATGCCCATGGACATACCCGATGTGGTCAAAACCGTACCACTCTTTTCTCCCTTCATTCCATCATGTTGGGAAGCCAGAGGCTCAACATGGGAAAGGCGAACAACAGGCAGAGATGGATGATGTCGGCAATCAGGAAGGGAAAAATGCCGCGAAAGACCGTCGTCAGCGGGACGTCGGGCACGACGGCCTTGATGACGAACACGTTGAGGCCCACCGGCGGCGTAATCTGCGCGATCTCAAAGATGCGCACCACGATGACCCCGAACCAGATCGGGTCATAGCCCAGAGAGGTGAGCAGCGGGAACACGATGGGCATGGTCAGCACGAGCATGGCGATGGGGATCATCACGCAGCCGAGAAGGACGTACATGGATACCAGAATGATCATGACCAGCGTGGGGCTGAGCTGAAGGGCCCCGACGGTCGAGGCCAGCGTGAACGGAATCCGCGTCACGGAGAAGAAGTATCCGAGCAGCATGGCCCCGATCATCACCAGCATGATCATGGCCGTGGACTTAACCGCATCCATGCACGACCGCCCAAGCGCGTGGGCCGTCAGACGGCGGCGGAGCAGCGCCAGCGCGAATGCGCCCGATACCCCGACGGCCGCCGCCTCCGACGGGCTGAACCAGCCCTTGTAGATGCCGCCAATCACGAGTAGAAACAGGGCGAAGACGGGCCACGTCCCCTTCAGCGATCGTACCCGCTCGCGCGGGGGGAAAGGTGCGCAGGCGGGCCCCAGCGCGGGATTGATCCGGCACATGATCCCGACGACCACCGCATAGAACAGGGCCTGAAGCAGGCCGGGGATGACGCCTGCCATAAACAGCTTGGCGATGTTCTGCTCCGTGAGGATGCCGTAGATCACCATCACCGTGGACGGCGGGATAAGCACGCCGAGCGTCCCCCCGGCGGCGACCACGCCCGTGCTGAGCGCGGGATCGTACTTGAGTTTCTTCATTTCCGGCAGGGCAACGGCCCCCATGGTGACGGCGGTCGCCAGCGTGGTGCCGCTGAGCGCGGCGAACCCGGCGCAGGCCCCCACGGTCGCGAGCGCCAGACCGCCCCGGAAATGCCCCACCCAGCGGTGCAGCATACGGAAGAGATCTTCGGAAATGCCGCTGTGGAAGCACAGGTTTCCCATCAGCATGAACAACGGGATCACGGCGTAGTCGTACGAAGCCACGCTCGTCCACGGGGCCGTCCGCAATAGATTGAGCCCCGCCCCGATCCCCAGCAGCGACACCATGCCGACGACGCCGACCACGCCCATGGACACCGCCACAGGCACGCGGAGAAACAGCAGCGCCAGCAACGCAAAAAAGCCCAGAAGGCCGATGCACTCAGGCGTCATGGCGCCTCCTCTCCCGGAGGTGTTCCCGCACATGGATCAGGGAAACCACCGCCAGCAGGAAAAAGCCCGTACCGAGCAGGCCGATGAACGGCCATGTCTGAAAGCTGGTTGTCGGCGTGCACTCCCCGTTGGCGAAGGCGTCAACGGCATAGTCCGCCGTCTTCCAGCCCACGGCGGCGCAGAAGGCGCATCCCAGCAGGGCGCCCAAGGCGCCCAGAGCGTGCCGAACCCGCCGCGGCATCATGTCCGTGAGGATTTCCACCTCCAGATGGCTGTGCGTCACGCCCGTATAGGCGAGCCCGCACCCGACCAACGCCCCCATGAGGACTTCCACCACCTCGAAGACGCCGGAAAGGGACGCCCCGAAACCGCGCATCACAACATCCGCCGTAACGAGCAGGGCCATGCCCCCCAGCAGGACGCACCCGAGCACGTTGCCCCACAGGGCCGCCCTGCCGACGGCCGCACATCCTTTTTCCATCCACTCCATGCGAACAAACCCTTTGCGGCCGTGCGGCGTTCCCGCCCGCACGGCCGCGAGTGCGCGTCACTGCGCTTCGTAGTGTTTCATCAATTCCAGAAAATCCGCCACATACCGGCGGGCATCCGGCACGCCTTCCTTCTCGATCCGGCTCAGTTCCTCTTCCCGGACTTCGGCGCACACTTTGTCGATCTTCTCACGTTCGGGCCCTGTGAAGCTCAGGACGGCCTTGCCGCCCTCCCGCACGGACTTGCGCATCTCTTTGGCGATATCCGCCTCCGTCCCGCCGCCCAGCGCGGCGAAGCGTGCCCCGCTGGCGTCCTCCAGCACTTTTTGGAGATCG
The DNA here is from genome assembly GCA_959604115.1 of uncultured Bilophila sp. Classification (GTDB taxonomy): domain Bacteria; phylum Desulfobacterota; class Desulfovibrionia; order Desulfovibrionales; family Desulfovibrionaceae; genus Bilophila. The sequence goes on from CAUHBW010000014.1 coordinate 16,229, forward strand.
GGCGGCAGCGAGTTCCACTTGTTTTCGTTGATCACCAGATAAAAATAGATGGGCGGCAGGAAGTCGCCTTCGGTGAAGAAACCGCACACGTTCGTCAGCCCGAACCCGCGGTGCCCCTCCCACGCGGCGACGGCGGCCTCGACGATCTTCTTCTGGAGGTTCATAAAGATGTCCGGCCCCGGCACCGTCATGACCGTGGCCCCCATGCGCTTGGCGAGCAACGCCGTACTCTTGCCGTTCGTACGCAGCCGCAGCCCCTCGAAGTCCTCAACGGAGGCCACTGGTTTGTCCACGCTCCCGATGGCCATCGGGGAGACGTGCACCCCAAGGATCTTGACGCCCTTCGCCTCGTCGTGAAACGCGGGAGTCCTTGCGATCAGATCCCATACGGCGAGCGAGGCGGCGCGCGGATCGGTGATGTTCAGCCCCGGCACGTACAGCGCCTCAAGCGCCTTGAGCCGGTCGGTGAAAAAGAAGGAATGGAGATAGGCGATGTCCACCAGACCATCCTGGCAGGCCATCAGATTGACATTCGGCTTGGCCAGCGAACCGTTGGGGTACAGGTGTATCTTGATCCGGCCCTTGGAAGCCTCCTCCACGGAGGCGCTCCACGCCTGCAGCGTCCGCACCTGCTGCACCGACTGTGAACCGAGCCCGGTCTCAAAGTTCAGGACGATTGTGTCGTCGGCGTGCGCATGGTTTCCGACGCCCCCCCCCAACAGCACGAGGCCGCACAGCAAACTCACTACTTTTTTCATCTCTGCTCCATTACAGTTGATTGCATTCCCGCCTCCCGCCGGGGCCTTCCTCCGGCGGGAGGCGGCCGAAACGTTCCGCGGCGGCAAAGCAGCTTTCCGCCATTTCCCGCAGCTTGTACTTCTGAACCTTGCCGCTGGCGGTCTGGGGGAAAGCCTCCACCACGGCGAGATGGCGCGGTATCTTGTACCAAGCGATGCGCCCCCGGCAGAACGCCCGGACGGCCTCCGGGGAGATGTCCGCCCCCTCCCTGACGATGAGGAAGGCCCCCACCTCCTCGCCGTAGAGCACGCTGGGCACGCCGATCACCTGAACGTCGAGAACCCCCTCCATCCTGCGGAGGTAATCCTCCACCTCGCGCGGGGAAATGTTTTCCCCACCCCGAATGATCATATCTTTGATCCGGCCCCGGATGCTGACATAGCCGTCCGCATCCATGCAGCCGAGATCCCCCGTGTGCAGCCAGCCATCCGCGTCGATGGCCTCCACCGTGGCTTCCGGCATGGCGTAATACCCCCGCATGACGTTGTAGCCCCGGCAGCAGACCTCCCCTTCGCAGCCGCGGTGAACCTCCTTGCCGTCCCGGCCGCGGATGGAAACCTCGATGCCGGGGAGGGGACGCCCCACCGTTGCGACCCGGCGTTCCACGGGGTCGTCCATCCGGGTTTGGGTCAGCACCGGGGCCCCTTCCGTCAGCCCATAGCAGATCGTGATGCCCTCCAAGCCCATGCGCCCCATGACTGCGCGCATGAGCGCCTCAGGGCATACCGCGCCCGCCATGATGCCCGTGCGGAGCGTGCCGCACTCGAAACGCGGAAAAAGCCGGTGGTGCAGCACGGACTGGAAAAAGCTCGGCACCCCATACAGCGCGGTGCAGCGTTCCCGCCCCACGGCGTCCATAACCGGCACGGGGGAGAACGTGTCGAGGAGAACCATCGTGGCCCCGTAATACACGCAGGCCAGCGCGCCGAGCACGCACCCCACGCAATGGAACAGCGGCACCGGCAGGCAAACCCTGTCGGATTCGGTCAGGTTCAGGTTGCCGCCGACGCAGCGGGCGTTGTTCACGATGCCCACGTGTTCGAGCATCACGCCCTTGGGGAAGCCGGTCGTCCCGGACGTGTACTGCATGTTGACGACGTCATAGGGTGTTGCGGCCTCCCTGCGGGAAAGGTAGTCCGACTCAGGGACGGCCTTTCCCAGCGCTTCCAGTTCGGGCAGGGAATACGCCCCTTCCGCCGGGCCTTCTCCGAGCGACACGATCCGGCGCAATCCCGGCGCGTGGGGTGAACGCAGTTCCCCACGGGGCATCTCCAGCGCTTCGGGGACGGCGGCATAGAGGGAGGCCGCAAGATCCCGCCCATGCGTTCCCTGAAAGAATACGAGCGTCTCACAGCCGGACTGCCGCAGCAGGTAGCGCAGTTCCGTTTCCTGATAGTTCGTATTTACCGTGATCAGAACCGCTCCTATCTTCGCCGCGGCGAACATGAACACGATCCACTGCGGGCAGTTGGGAGCCCACAGCGCTATCTTCTCCCCCTCACCCACGCCGATCGCCATCAGCCCCCGGGCGGCGGCATCGACCCGCTCCGAAAGCTCCCGCCACGTCCAGCGCACCCCGGAACCGGGATGGACGACGGCTTCCCGCAGGGGGAACGCCTCGACGGAGGTATCGAAAACCTGACCAAGCGTCAGTTCCCGCACAGCAAACTCTTTCATGGCAACTCCACGCGGCCTTGGAACGCCGAGAAGCCCCCGGCGCTCCTCCGCGCCTGACGGCGAGGCCCTTCACGCCCGTATGTTGTTCCGAATGGCTTCAGCCATGATTCGCATGGCGTCGGGGGAGCCGTAGGCCTCCTGCTTCCACGGCGCGAGGCCGTCGTCGGGAAAACGGGGGATCAGATGCCAATGCACATGATCCACCTGCTGCCAAGCGGCCCGTCCGTTATTCTGGATGACGTTCAGCCCGGCCGCTCCCGTCGCTTCCATCACCGCCGCGCCCACACACCGCATCGTCAGGAGCAGTTCGTCCCCGATCGGCTCGTCGAGCGTGAAAAGCGTTTCCACATGCCGTTTGGGAATGATGAGGGTATGCCCCGGAAAGGCCGGGTTGATGTCCAGAAAAGCCAGCAGGCGATCCGTTTCGTAGACCTTCGCGCAGGGCAGCGTGCCCTCCGCGATCCGGCAAAAAAGACACTCATCCGTCATAACAACTCCTGTTCATAAACCGTAAACGGACGTCCCCGCACCGCGAGGGCGCCCGCGAACCCTTCGGCGGGACGCCATTCCGTCAGTCCGACATCGTGCACGCCGCCGTCCTTCAGAAAAATGGAAACACCGCCCCCGCAATCGAGCGGCATACGGACGCGGAACCGATCCAGCGAAAAGGAAAGCCCCTCGCCCAACGCCTTCACAAAGGCCTCCCGAAGTACCCAGCACCGGAAAAAACGCCCTTCAGGCGGAATGCCTTCGGCTATCCACGACCGCTCATCAGGGGAGAAGAACTGTTCCACGATGTCCGCCATGCCCGGAAACGGCTTCACCCGCTCAATGTCCACCCCTACCTCGTGATCGGGGACAATCGCCACGGCGGCCAGCCCTTCCGCATGGGAAAGGCTGAAGTGCGGCCCGCCCTCCACAAAGGGCTTGCCGTAGGCGTTCCGAAAAAGGCGAACCTCTTGCGGGCCGCAGCCCAGCCAGCGTCCGAGGAGCAACCGCAACGCGCCGTGCGCGGCGACATACCGAGCGGCCAGCGTGGTAGAAGCGAAACGCCGTTCCGCAGTTTCCTCTTCGGGAGGAAGTGCAGCGTGTCCCAGCGCGAGCACCCGGGGATCATCGAGCGGGATCGTCCAGACCTCAGGGCCGCCACACTGCGTCCGGTTCCAGCCTTCCGGCCCAAAGGCCCGCCGGACGAACGCTGCCACGCTCATACGCCGAGCACCCGCCTGATATACGACAGCAGCAACGGAGAGGAGTGCGTCAGGTAGAAATGCCCTCCGGGGATTTCGTGCAGAGAGAAGTCCCCGGACGTATGGCGTTCCCATCCCGCCGCCTCGCCGCGGGTCGCCTCGGGGTCATCAGACCCGTAGAAGGCCGTGATCGGGACGGGAAGCGGTTCTTCTTCCTGATATTCATACGTTTCGTCCACGGTAAAGTCCGCCCGCAGCAACGGGAGAAAGAGCTTCATCAGCTCCTTGTTGTCCAGCAAGCTCTGCGGCGTGCCCCCGTACCGGGACAGCGCGGCGAGGAAGGCGTCCTCTTCCAGCTCGTGCAGGGGGAAGGGTTCGGGGATCTCCGGGGCGCGACTTCCCGACACGAACAGGTGCGCCGGAAGGGGCTGCCCCTTTCGACGCATGTACCGGCCCAGCTCAAAGGCGACGCGCGCCCCGAGGCTGTGCCCGAACAGGGCATACCGCTGCCCGGCGTAGGGCCGGATCGCTTCCGCCGCCTGCTCGACGATCGCACTCATAGAGAGGAGGAGCGTTTCGCGCATCCGGTTTTCGCGCCCCGGCAACTGGACGGGGACGGCCCCTAGCGCGGATTCCTTCGTCCATGCGCGGTAGGCCGACGCCCCGCCGCCCGCATGGGGAAAACAGAAAAGCCGAACCGGAGCATATGGAACCTTCTCCGGCATGAACCAACCTGCCATTGTTCTTCTTCCTTTTTATCTTGAACGCAGGGCCGCCCCTCCGCCGCACCGGGCGGCAACCCCGCCTACTTGTTGCCGGAGACGATCCGTGCCCGCTCCGGCACGTCCTCCGTTACCCACATATTGGCCCCGATGATGGCCCCTGAACCGATCGTAATGTTGCCCAGAACCGTGGCCCCTGCGTAGATGGTGACGCCGTCACCAAGATGTGGGTGGCGGGGAAGACCCTTGATCAGCACGCCGGAGGCGTCCTTGCGGAAGGACAGCGCGCCAAGGGTGACGCCCTGATACAGACGGCAGTTTTTGCCAATGACGCACGTTTCCCCAATGACCACCCCCGTGCCGTGATCGATGAAGAAGCCCTCTCCGATATGGGCGCCGGGGTGGATGTCGATCCCCGTGGACGCATGGGCCATCTCGGTGAGGATGCGCGGCAGAAGCGGCACTTCAAGCTCGCTGAGTTCGTGGGCGATGCGGTAATGGGTCATCGCCAGAATCGAGGGGTAACAAAAAATGGTTTCGCCAAGGCTTGTCGCTGCCGGATCGCCCTCATAGGCGGCCCGCACGTCCGAGGCGAGAAGCCTCCGCAGAACGGGCAGCCGTTCAATGAAGCACACAGCCTTTTCATAGGAAAGCTTCTGGCACTCCGTACACGCGCCGCATTCCTTGGCATACCGTGCATGTGAGAAGCACGCCCCGGAATATATCTGACCAGCCATCCGCTGTAACACAGAGTCGATGGATGCGGCGATATGATAATGGTGGGACTCCGAGAGTACGGGAGTTCCGAAGTAGCCGGGAAACAAGATTGTTTTGAGGATATAAACAATCTCCCGGACGCACTCCAAAGAAGGCATCGGAGCATTGTGCAATGGGGAATGGGCTATATCACGCATAGCCTCTGGTGAGCACAACTGGCCTATGACGTGATCGAGCCGGCTTGCGGGAAGCGTACCGATGCCGGACGAATAGAACATATCGCAAAACCTCTCCTGTTGAAGTTATGCCGCTGCAAAACGCAACACGTTTCCATTTTCCTTAGGGACTGCCGAGCCCGTTTCCCGACTGTCGTCAAATAAATACAATATATAGCTTCTGGGAATAAAGGCCATACCTATTCAGGCCCAAAATATACCGCAATTAGGGTCAGGACTCATTATTCCCAATGAAGTGAAAACAGGGTATACTGAAGACATGGAGGTGTCGTATGCGTACCCTGTTTTACCTTTCCGAAAGCCAAA
>CAUHBW010000015.1 GCA_959604115.1 uncultured Bilophila sp.
AGAGAGAGAGAGAGAGAGAGTCCCTCACATATCTGACTAATACGTCCAATGTGGATAGTTTATCTTTAATTTTCTATATTTATAGAAAGATACCGGAGCCGGGGCCTGACAGGTTTTACCGGCTTTTTCCCCTGGTTGATTATCCGTTTTGTTATCCGTTTTCCGCCAGCCGCCTTCTATTTCCCCAACAATATAACGTAGTTATTGAGAACAAAATTTTTTCCGAAAAAATTTCATTTTTTTCGGTTTCGCTCCTCTTTGTTCTCCGTACAGAACTCCCCTCGGCCATGTTTCCTCCCGCATGGTCGGCGGGAGTTTTTTGCATATACGGCTCTGTCCTCTTTCCCTCGGCTCCAGACGACCTTCCATGCATACGCGCGCCTCCACTGAACGCGCCGTACCCTCCTGGCAGACGCCGGAAACCTCCCCGGCGCTGCCTCTGCGGTTATGCGTGATGCCCACGTTCGAGCGATCCGTCAACTCGCCTCAAGAGGACTTTCCATTGAGGAAATAGCGCCAGCCCAGGAAAAACAAAAAAGCCGTCGAGCGGCAACTCAACGGCTTCTTGCAGAACTGTGTTCTTACTAATGCAACGTGAGAACAACAGTAACCGCAAGGTTCCTCGTTGTCAACAACGAATCTGCTGTTTTTGTCTTTTTTCGGGCCGGGAGAAAGAAAAAATGGAGACGTTTGCCCCAAAGGGAAATATTTACGGCCCGATTCTGCCACAGTTTGTTCTGCAAATGTCCATTACGTTTGGAGCAAAAACCATGTACGCGATTTTGTGTGACTATGCCGCCGATAAAGATCACTGCTGGCCTTCACAGGCAACCCTTGCCAAAAGGCTTTCATGCAGTATCAGCAGCGTCAAAAACTACCTTGCCGAGCTTGTCAGAGCCAAACTCATTTCCATCAAACGAGAGCAATACCGTTCTTCTGTTTACTATCTTCTGCGCCCTGAAGAACTGACCAAAAAGCAAGAGACACATTTTGCCGACAAGCAGTCAGAAGCTGGCTGCCATGAGACAAAATCTGGCTACTTAAACAATCTTAGCAAACAAAGAAAAGAAAAATACTCCCCCCTTTCCCCCCATATGCCCGGAGAGACGGTCAATCCTGTTCGTCGCATGGTCAGAACGCCTGCGGCGGGGGGCGTGTCTTCTTCTCTTCCCGATTTTGAAAGCGTCTGGGCCATGTACCCCAAAAAGGAGGCCAAAGGCTTTGCTCGCATGGCCTGGCTCAAACTCGTGAGAAGCGGCCAGCTTCCGTCACTCCCTGAACTTCATGCCGCCATTCGACGCTTTGCCTCCTCGGAGAACTGGCAACGCGAACAGGGGCGCTTTGTGCCGCAACTGGGCAACTGGCTGCGCGGACAACGCTGGCTCGATTCGGTGCGGCCCTCCGGTCAGACAGGACAGGAACGCACGCAAGACCTGCGGAAAATAATGCAGGCACGGGAGGAACGGGAGCAACGCCAGCATGAGGCATGGAGCGCGAACAAGGCACGGCTGCGGCCTGAGTTTGAGGCATTCGCGGCGAAATTTCCGCCTGTTGCCAATGACGCCATGCCCTTCGGCATCTGGCTGCACCTGCATTCCCAAAACCGTGCGCCATCGGCGGAAGATATTCCACCAGAAAACACCCTGGGCATCATCGAATTTCTCCAGGATTACAAACGCCGCCGTCAGGCTGCCGACTACCGGATGCAACGGGAAACACCGTTGCATAGCCGAAAGGATGCCGGAAATCCGTGTCGCTCGGTGGGAGAAATCCTGAAAGGCATGGGCGCGGCGTTCCGCGGGGAAAACGCCTTCAGTGCGTCTGACCTTCCCATAACCGCTTACACATAAGGGGTTCATCGTGAAGAAAATATGCTGCCTTCTGGCGTTGACTATCCTTGCCGGACGACCGGCATTTGCGGACGACACACCCGCCGCGCCGTCCGAAAAACACAACATTGTTCTCGGACAGGCGGAAAAGAAAACCGCCCAGGACGCGGCGGACAAAAAAGCGCGGGACGCTCAAGCCCTGTTTGAAGAGAGTCTGCGGCAGATGATGCCGCTGGATGAGGGACAGATACAGGAATACCGGTCGCGCTCGGACGAGCGTGACCGCGCCCTGCTGCCCGTGCCTCCAGCATTGAACACGCGCACAGTGCGCGTGACGCTGGAGCCGGGCCGTTCTCCCGTGCCTGTGTTCACCACGGCCAATATCGCCACGTCTCTGGTCTTCCACGACTCCACGGGCCAGCCCTGGCCGATTACCTCCGTAACCAACGGAGGGCCGTCCTTCTTTCAGGTGCTGCGCCCGGAACTGCCGGACGGAAACCTGCTCAATGTCATGCCCACGCAGAGCTACGCCACATCAACCATTGTGGTGACGCTGGAAGGCCGAGACATACCGCTGGTCGTCCGGCTGGAATCGGATTCCGTGCGTGCGCCGGAACGCAAGGCGGATGCGCTGGTGCTGTTCCAGCTTGCCCACCACGGCCCGAAAGCCGCCCTCCCGATTATCAGGGACATCAAGGAAACGGCGGATTCCTCCATGCTGGCCTTTCTTGACCGCGTTCCGCCGGAAAAAGCCGTGCGCGTCCGCGTGGAGCCGGGAACTGATGACGTGCTTGTCTGGCACCACAACGGCAAGCACTACGTCAGAACCGTCCACAGTCTGATGTGGCCCGCCTGGACAGCCGTGGTCAACGGCGCGGGCAATACCAGATGCTACGAAGTACCGGTTACATCGCGGGTCATGCTCTCCAGAAACGGACAGATTCAGACGCTTCTCCTGAAGCCTTCCAGATGAGGGAATGTCATGAGCGATATGACAAGCACGGAAAAAAAGCGGCGTCTCATCCTGTTCAGCCTTCTGGGGGTTGCGCTCGCCGTCTCCATACTTCTCGCGTCCTTTTTCCTGTTCTCCCCGGAAAAACCGTCCGCCACGGCCAACCTGACTTCGGCAAGGACGGACGCCATCAGCGGCAAGGCGGGAGGCGAAGGCTCGGAAGAATATAATCAGAAGCTGAAAGAACACGACACGCGACTGGCCAACGACGCGCTCAAGAGCGGCGAGAGTTTTGTCCCCACGCCTGTAGGGCAACGAAAGCCGGTGGTGGTGAAAAAGGAAGACACGCCCCCGCCCGTGCCCCCGGTCGCGCCGGTGCGAACCGCGCCCGTCCAGACGCCCCGCACGGACAATACCATGCTCAAGCGCATGATGGAGGACCTGGCGGCACTGGACACAAAACTGTCCGCCGTCGCCGTGGGTGAAGGCAGGATAGTCTATCTGCGCGACTTCTCGGAGGAAACAGCTCCTGTCGCCACGCCTGTTGCGGCAACGTCAGAGACAACGCAGTCAGGGAACACTCCTCCCGCCATGACGCTCAAGCCGGGCGATCTGCTCTATGCCATCGTGGATGTGGGCGTGAACAGTGATGTTCCGTCCGCCGTGCTGGCGACGGTCACGTCTGGAGAATACAGGAATGCCCGCCTGATGGGCAGTTTCCAGCGCCACGATGAACGCCTTGTGCTGGCGTTCAATCGCGCTGTTTTGCCTTCCGGCGAGACCGTCCAGCTTGAAGCCTATGCCGTTGACCCGTCCACTTCGGAAGCCTCGGTCGCCAGTTCCGTGGATACCCACTTTTTCAGCCGCTGGGGCGGGCTTATCGCGTCCGCCTTCCTTGAGGGATTGGGAAGCGCCAAACGCTACAGCGGCGCGCAAAGCACCATCTACGGCTACGGCAATGACGCGACTGACCAGATGGTCTGGAACACCTACAGCGTGGAAGACCAGGCATGGATAGCCGCCGGGAAAGTAGGCGAAAAGGCCGGGAAAATATTTGAAAAGGGCTTTGACCGCCCGCCGACCGTCCGTCTGGAAAGCGGCACTCCCGTGGGCGTTCTCGTCCTGAACGTCAAGGGCAGGTGACGGCATGGACAATTACGTCGCCAACGTCATTCCGCACTTGCAGCAATGGTGGCCCGTGCTTGTCCGGCTGGCCTATCTGGTGGGCGTCGCCTTCGCCGTGGTTTCGCTTGGACAGGCCATCAGCCACAAGCATCGCTTCAACCGCTCCACAGCAGTATGGACATTCGTCTGCGCGGTGTTGCTGCTCAACTTACCGGCACTCATGGATTCCCTGTCCATGACGGTATTCAACCAAAGCTCGGAGCAGTCGTTGAGCTACAGCCCGCCGTCTTCGCCCGGTTCCGTCTACATCCAGTTCGCGGTGTACGCCATCGCCACGGTGGGCCTCATCGGCATTGCGCGGGGGCTGTGCCTCATGCGCGACACGCCCAATCAGCCCATGAACCTCAGCCGGGGCCTCGTCCATCTGTTCGGCGGAATCATCGCCGTCAACCTCGTCACCTTCCTGCGCGGCATCGGAGCCACCATAGGAGGCGACGTGCAAACATATATAGCCAGAATTATTGGCTGAGAGGGCATTTCTATGAATAACAATGCTTCTTTTACCGCTGTTTCTCCCCTCCGTTTCACCGCCGTTTTCATGGGCATGGCCGCCGTCTGGCTGTTTGCTCCCGAAATAGCCCATGCCGCCGTGACCTTCGGGGAAATCGGCCAGAACATCGCCGACAACTCCAAGGGTGTCGCCAAGGGCATCACAATGGCGGGCTATGCCGCCGGAGCGGGCATGGGCGTGTGGGGCACTGTGGACATGTATAAGGCCACGAAAAATCAGGGACAAAGCACCTATGCCGGTGGGCTGACCAAGGTGCTCATCGGCGCTCTGGCGCTTGGCCTCGGCGAACTCTTGGGTTCCGGTTCGGCCACGCTGTTCGGCTCCGACCAGACTTCCGGCATGGGCGATCTGGGCCTGTAGGCAGGGGTGATGAACATGAGCCTCTTCAAAAAAAAGAGAAACGTCCCCCTGCCGGAGCCTCGGACAGAAACGCCGTCAAAGGAGATGACGGAAGTTCATGCCTCGCCGCCCGCCCCGGATGCCGCCGCCGTCATCGGCGGACTGAACTGGTACAGGGCACAGTTCCGCCGGGCCATGAAACTGGCTCTCGCTCTGACCGTGGCCTTGTGCGCCAGTCTGGGCGTTGCCGCCATCCTGCTCCTGAACCAGCCGAAGCCGCAATACTTCGCAGCCACGCCGGACTTGCGGCTTGCGCCTATGATTCCGCTCGACCAGCCGCTGCTTACGCAGGAGGGCCTGCTGACCTGGGCGTCGAACGCCATCACCGGGGCCATGTCGCTCAACTTCCTTGAGTGGCGGGAAAAACTGGAAACACTCCGGCCCCATTTTGATGACGCGGCCTACAAGTCCTTTCTGGCTTCCCTGCAAAGTTCCGGCGTTCTGGACATGATTCGGGACAAGCGGCTTTCCGCTTCCGCCGTCGCCACACGCGCCCCGGTAATCATCGCTTCCGGTCTGGTGGGCGGCAAGGCCACATGGAAAGTCGAGTTTCCCCTGATTGTTTCCTACGAATCCAGCCAGGGCGTGGAAAGCACGCAAAAACTCCTTGCCACAGTCCTTGTCTGCCGCGCGTCCACGGCAAAGACGCCGCGCGGCGTGGTCATTCAGCAAGTCGTACTCAAGAGGGATGCGTAATGCTTGATATACTTGTCAACGGCGTGGATCGCGGCATCCGCGCTCTCTCGGAAGCGTTCGCCGGGCCGGTTCACAGTTACTGTCGTCTTGAAACCGTGGATAACGGCGTACTCGTGGCCGATGACGGAAGCCTCGTCAGCCTTCTTCATCTGGAAGGCTCGCTGAAGCATGTGGGGGTGGAAGAATACGCGGCCATCGTCTCCGGCCTGACGGAAAAGCTCCAGGCCACGCTTTCCAAACCGGGGCACGCCCTTCAGGTGGTCTTTGAATATGACCCGGAAAGCAGCGGAGAACGAATTGCCGAGCTTCTTGAGCCGTCGCGCCTGACGGCGCACAACCTCGGCCTGCATATCGGCCCGCTGCTGGAGGATTGGGGCCATGCCCTGCAACGCTACTGCGCTCTGGAAACATGCTGGATTGTGCTGTGGACGCGGCCCGCCGTGTTGCCCGATACCCTGCGGAAGACGGCGCTGAAGGAACGCGACGCGGCCATGTCCAAAATGCCCACACTTGCGGGTTGTCAGCAGATTGCCCGTGCCGTCGCCGCACTGCATGACGCGCACAACGGCTTTCTTACTGGTGTTCTTGATGCCTTCCGGCAGGCGGATTTGCTGGCCTGGCCGCTCACGGCGCATGACGCCCTGCGTGACATTCGCCTGTGTATCGCGCCGGAGTTCACCAACCGGGCATGGCGGGCGCTTGTGCCCGGCGATCCCCTGCCGCTCCGCCTGCCCGACCCGGACATGAGCACAAAAGACGGGCTGCATAACGTCATCTACCCGGACTTCAAAACGCAGCTCTGGCCGCGTGAGGGAAACATGGTGTCGCGGGGATCCGTCAGAATCGGAGAACGCATCTATGGGCCGCTGATTATGACGCTCATGCCGCAGACGCCCAAACCCTTCCAGGACTTTTTCCGCGTTCTGGCGCGACGGGACGAGCGTTTGCCGTACCGCATGTCCTTCCTGCTGGAAGACGGCGGCCTGAACATGGGCCTCAAGCCGTTGCTGGCCGCGATTCTGGCGTTCACAAACGCGGACAACAAACGTCTCAATAATGCTGTGGAAACCTTGTGCACGCTGGACTTGGAAGGCGTGTGCTGCGTGAAATTCCGTATCTGCCTCTGCACCTGGGCCTGTGTGCGGGAAAATGAACAGGACGCTCATCTTCTGCTCAGGCGGCGTGTCGCGGAACTTTCCAAGGCTGTTCAGGGCTGGGGAACGTGCGATGTGACGGAAGCTCTCGGCGACCCGCTGCTCGGCGTTACCGCAACCCTGCCCGGCCTGATGCCGTCCAGTCCGGCCCCGGTTACCGCCGCGCCGCTTCAGGACGCCATCGGCATGTGGCCCTTGCGCTCGGCTTCGCCGTGGAAAGAAGGAAGCCTCCTCTTCCGCACACAGGACGGCAAAATCATGCCCTTTGCGCCGAACTCGTCGGAACAGGCCGCATGGATTGATCTGGGGGTAGCGCCGATGGGCGGTGGGAAGTCGGTTTTCCTCAACGCCATGAACTTCGCCTTTGTCACGCAGGCCGGGCTGTCCCGCCTGCCGTGGCTGTCCATCGTGGACGTGGGGCCGTCTTCTTCCGGCTTGATTACCCTGCTGCGGGAAAACCTGCCCGAAGGGAAAAAGCACCTTGCCGCCTATCACCGGCTCAGGATGACGCCGGACTATGCCGTCAATCCCTTTGATACGCCGCTGGGCTGCCGCAAGCCCCTGCCCTCGCACAAGGCGTTCCTCGTCAACCTGCTGTCGCTGCTGGCCACGCCGCTGGATGTCACGGCTCCGGCGGACGGCGTGCCGGGTCTGATAGGTCGGGCCATTGACCTTGCCTATGAGGAACTCTCGGACGGCAATCATCCCCGGCTCTATCAACCCAATGTGTTGCCGGAACTGCATGAACTCATTGTCCATGAAGGCATCAGACGCGACGCTTCCACCTCCTGGTGGGAAGTGGTCGATGGGCTTTTTGAGCGGGGGTATGTGCATGAGGCATTGCAGGCGCAGAGATACGCCGTACCCCTGCTGGCCGATGTGGGGGCGCAGATTCGGCAGAACAAGGGCATCCAGAACACCTATGAGGAACACACCATCAACAATGTCTGGCGCTCTCTGCTGGATGCCATTGAAGCGTATGTCATCCTGAAGGAACCTACCCGGTTCGATTTGGGCGACGCGCAGATCGTCAGTCTCGACCTGGACGAAGTGGCTCCGCGAGGAGGAGCCACGGCGGACAGACAGTCGGCGGTCATGTATATGCTGGCCCGACACGTTCTTGGTTCGCGCTTCTTTTTGATGCCCGCTGATGTGCAGCTCATGCCCGAATACTATCAGGACTACCATGCCGGACGCATTGAAGCCATCCGGGAAGACCCCAAAAGATTGTGTTATGACGAGGCTCATCGTGTAACCAACAACGTCTCGGTGGCGGGCCAGCTTCAGGCCGACATGACCACAATGGCGCGGGAATCACGCAAGTGGAACCTGTCCATCGGGCTGTACACGCAGTCCATTGACGACATTCCCAAAATCATCACGGACGAACTTGCCACAACCGTGGTCATTCTCGGTTCCGGAACCGAGAAAAGCATCGACAATCTCTCGGAACGCTTCGGCCTGAACGGGGCCTGCCGTCATGCGCTCTCGCGCCTGGGCAAACCCGGCAAGGCCGGTTCCAATCTCATTGCCCTGTTCAGAACAGGTTCGGGCATGTCCCAGCTTGTCCTCAGTCTGACCATAGGCCCTCAATCTCTCTGGGCCTTTTCCACCACCACGGAAGACGTGGCTATCCGCAACAATCTCTATCAGCGCCTGGGGCCGTCCGAAACACTGCGGCGTCTGGCCGCGCGTTTTCCGGGCGGTTCGGCCAAGGCCGAAGTGGAAAGACGCAGGCGCAACGTCGAAGACCAGAGCGACGCCGATGGGGAAGTCGTCAACGTCATTCTGGAAATTGCCAACGAAATAGCGAGGGAACTATGAAAAAAGTTCTTTTGGCTTTGCTGATAACGGCTTTTCCGGCTCAGGTCTGGGCCGGAGGCTGCGGATGCGGCTCTGTCAGAGCCATCGTCACAGCGGCGAAATCCGAAACCATTCAGGCGGTAAACGCCTATACTGCTGCGGAAGCGCAGGCCATCCGTTCGGAAATCCTGCTGGCGGCGCAGAACATCATCGGCACCATCAAGACGGAATCCGCCACCATCGTGCGGGCGCTGATCGCCCTCAAGGAGAGCAATGCCGCCACGCTCAAGGGACAGGCCGTGGCGGGCGAGGCCATGAAAACCGAAGATATGTACGGCAAGGCCGCACAGCCCGCCGGGCTGTGCGGAAGCAGTTCCCTGGGCGCGGGCATCCAGCTCGGCGCTCAGGCCGGACGGGAAATCCACGCGGCCATGCGCGAGAAGCAGCTTGAACACGCCCATACGCCCAAAAAGCCGGTGGAATTTCTTCAGCGTGTGCTGGCCGAGGATCAGCCCTCCGAACGGGAAAGTCTGGACGCGCTTTTTCCGCTGCAAAGTACATTGACCGAGGATCAGGTGGCGCAGGCCCATGAAGCCGTCAAGACGTTGGCCAATCCCCGCCCGTTGCCGGTGGTGACGGAGGAGCAGAAGGAAACGCCCGCCGGACAGACCTATGCGGCGGCGCGGAAAATCCATGAGGAACGGATAGCCGCCGTCATGGAGTCACTGAACAACCATGTGGTGTACCACGCGCCCACGCTGCCGGAAGATGTCACCACCTGGGCGGAAAACCAGTGGTCGGAAGCGGGCGGGAGCGGTACGCCGCCCGGCATTGTGGACGGCAAGCTCTCGGAGGCCGGGCTGTACAGGCTCCTCTCGCAGATGCGCGTCGGCAATCCCAACTGGTTCGCGCAAATAGCCACAGCAACGGATACGGGGCTTTTGCGGGAGCTGGTCATCATGCAGGCGTTCCAGATGGAGCTGACGCGCAAGAATACGGATTTGCTCGACAGGCTGACCGTCATTGCCTCGCTGGACTTTCTTACCCGTATGGAAGGCACGACAGGCAGGGAAATGGATGACCTCTACACGCGCATGGTCGGCGCTCAACAGTAGGGGGAGAGCTGTATGGCAACAGACCTTCCCGCGACTTCGGAAGTCCTGCTCCCGACCGATGCCAGCAAGCATATTCTGGACACTTTTCTCGGCCAGGGCTGGGATAGCTGGGGCGCGAGCCTTGGCGGCAGTCAGGCTTCCGAACTGATGCTTGAAATGTTCAGCGCCTTCAACCTGATTGCGCTGGCTGTGGTGTCGGCCCTGTTCATCTGGGTGCTGGCCGTTGCCGTGGCCGGGACGGCCCACGAAGGCACTCCTTTCGGAAAGCGTTTCAGCTCGCTGTGGATGCCGCTGCGTTTTGTGGGCGCAATGGGGGCATTGGCTCCCATTTTCAAGGGACTGTCGCTCTTTCAGGTGGCGATTCTGGCCTGCATCGGCTTTTCCATCAACCTCGGCAACTACGTCTGGGAGCTGGGTACGGACTATTTTGTGGAGCATGGTGGGCAGCTTTCTCCCCAGGCTCCGGATCAGAACGTCACTCAGTATGCGTCCATCACCAACGGCGCTCTGGAATCGCTGACACTCCAGTATTACCTGAACGAACGGCGCGGTCTGAACATCACGCCGGGCGGGGAATGGAAATACAGCGGCAACTGGTTCCGCTCCGGGGGCGAATACAGATTCATCTTCAACGGCAACGCGGGAAGCATCACGGTTTCCTGCGTGGACGAAAGTGACGCCCTGTGCCGGGGAAAGGTCAATGCCGTGGGCACGGCCATTTCCGCGCTCTCACCTCTGGCGCAACAGCTTGCCGATCCCGATACTCCGGCTTCCTCCATCGAGCCTCGCGCCCTGTACGATGCGGCCAATCAGGTCAACACGACCATCCTTTCCGGTCTGCAAAGCTACGCGCAACAGGGACAGCTTCAGGGCAAGCTCAACGAGTTCAGGGAAAATGCCGCGCAATACGGCTGGTTTGCGGCAGGTTCGTCCTACTGGTCTATCGCCTGGATCAATCAGGAAGTCCGGGAAGCCATGTACTCCGGCATTGCCTACAGCCCGCACGAGTACACGGTATCGGAACTCCATGCCCTGATGCACGGCCTGCGGGACTATGAAGCGGCCAAAGAGCGTGTGGCCAACTATATCAAGACCGCCTACGCCAGCCGGAGGGGGATTTCCGACACCACGGCCACGCCGTCCGTTACGGACGAAGGCCGGGCCTTTGATGAAATCCGCAACTGGCTGCGGGCAACGCTGAATCAGCTCGTGGCCGGGAACATCCTGCCCATAGCCGTTGAAAAGCTCTCCAGCCAGGACCCGATCATGGCGGTGTCCGATGTCGGGGACTATCTCATCGGCACGGCCTGGGGCCTTGCCTCGGCGCTCGGCGTGGTGGATGTGGCACACTCGATGGGCAAAGCACTGTCCTTTGTGGGCAAGGCCATTCCCAATCTGGACAAATACATTTCCTTTGTCCTGTTCACGGTCTTTCTGCCTCTCCTGCTCTACGGGCTGGCGCTGGCCTACTACTTGCCCGCCATTCCCTTCATCCGCTGGATTTCCGCGCTTGTCGGCTGGATCATTCTGGTGGTGGAAGCTCTTGTGGCCGCGCCGCTCTGGCTCTGCGCCCATGCCCTGCCCGAAGGGGACGGCGCTGCGGGCCAGCACGGCAAACGGGGCTACTTCCTTCTGCTCGGCATTCTCATCCGCCCGCCGCTCATGGTCTGCGGATTCTTCGCCGCTGTCATCCTCATGAACGTGGTGGGCAGGCTGCTCGGCGCGGGCTTCGAGCTGTTTGTCGGCGGAACCATGCAGACCAAGGTTATCGGCATTACCGGCACGTTCTCCATGCTCGTCATCCTCGGCATCGTGGTCATCATGACGGCCAACAAGTTTTTCAGCCTCATCCACTACCTGCCCGAACACGTTACCAACTGGATAGGCCAGCAGTTCCACGCCCTTGGCGAGAAGGAAGACCAGGCAGGTGTGAAAAACGTCTTTGTCGGTTCCACCAATGCGGTTTCCTCCGGCGCTCATGGAGCGCGGGAACTGCGCGGCGACATTTCACGGCAATGGAACAACCCCGGCGCGGGCAACGCCCGGACTTCAACGCCGCAGGCCCCTGCGTCCAGCCCCAGGCCGGGACTGACGCAACAGAATTTCAGGAGCTGATATGGATATTTTCGACAAGGAAAAAACCGTCATCAGTTGCTTTGACCTGACCGGCAACATGGTGCGCCCCTGGGCGGAAGCGGGATACCTCTGTTACTGCGTCGATATACAGCATCCGCAGGGAGAAACGAGACAGGGAAACATTATCCGTGTCGGCGCGGACATGCGCGACTGGCTGCCGCCGTTCCGCCCCATCATCTTTGCCGCCTTCTTCCCGCCCTGCACGGATGTGGCCGTTTCCGGGGCACGGTGGTTCAGGGACAAGGGGCTGTTCGCGCTGTTCCAGTCCATACGCCTGTTCTACGCTTCCATCCGCCTCGCGGAATGGACACATGCGCCGTACCTCATCGAAAACCCCGTCTCCACCATCTCCACTTACTGGCGCAAGCCTGATTTCACCTTCGATCCCTGTGATTACGCGGGCTATCCGGGCGGTGAAAACGACCTGTACACCAAGAAAACCTGCCTCTGGACAGGGGGCGGCTTCATTATGCCGCCACCCAAACGGCTTGAGCCGGTACAGGGCAGCAGGATGCACCGGCTTCCTCCTTCACCGGAAAGAGCGAACCTCCGCAGCGCCACGCCGATGGGCTTTGCCCGCGCGGTGTTTGAGGCGAACTGTCCCGGCTGGAGGTCGGCATGAAAACGCCCGTTTCCCTTTCAAGTGTTCTGGCTCTCGCCGGTGAATCCCGTCAGCACCTGACGGAACTCCGTTCCGGTTTCCGTTCCCGGCTGGCCGCGTTCCGGCGGAACCGCGCGGCCTCGGAACAGGCCGCGCTGGAAGAAGATTTCTCCCTTGTTCTTGCGGCCTGGGGTATTGCCGACGCGGATATTCCCGGCGTCATCTCGGCCTTGCGCCTGCGCCTGCCGGTGTTCGCCGTTCCGATGCTGGCCTGCCTCATTACGGCGGCATGGTCGCACAGTCCGGTTTCCTTCCTGTCATTGGCCTGCGTTGCACCGCCCTGTCTGCTCGGCATGGTCACGACGCTCTGGCGCATTTCCATTTTGCGTCACCGTCGCTTTACGCCGCTGTGCCGCTGGTTGTTGCGTTTCCGCAAACGCCCGTAGCGGGCGGGGTGTGTCTCTCTTAACCTCAATTATGAAGGAGTAGCTTCGTGTTTCCCAGAACCCTATTGATACTGTCCTGTCTGGCTCTTGCGGCCTGCGCGGAGAAAACCACGCCTCCGGTTCCTCATGAAGTCGATTTCGTATCAGCTACGCTTGGACAGGCTGCGGAGCAGGCCCACGGCGAACTCGCCATGCTCGCCAGACTGCGCGGGCAGGGTATGCAGCCCTTGCTGCCGCCCGCCGCTCCTTCTCTGGCGCAGCCCGTTTCCCTTGCCTGGACTGGCGAAGCGTCCGGGGCGCTCAAGGAAATCTGCCTGCAACTCGGCTACCGTTATAAAGAGGCGGGGACTCCTTCCGCGCAGGCTTTGACGGTCGTGGTGCGCGGTTTGAACCGTCCGGCGCATGAACTGCTGGAAGACATCGCATGGCAGATTCAGCCGCAAGCCGTAGTGCGCGTCGATTCCGTCAACCGGGTACTGACACTGGCCAGAACTTCCGGCGCGGAGGCACGGTCATGAAAGCTCCCGCCATCCTTCTCCCCAAAGAGCCGTTACCTGATTTGCATGAGGCTCCCATCCACATGGGAAGTTATCAAAAAGGATTTCGGGAAGGTTTTCAAGATGGCTTTGCCGCCGCCGACTTGTCCACGCCCGGCGTCGTTCTTTGTGGAAGCGGTATCCTGGCATTGCTGATTGCCTGCATCGTGGTCATGCGTCACGCCTCGCGCGTGGTGAACATCCTTTGTCAGCGTTTTCAGCAGGTTGAACTGTCCTCAAAAAACGCATCACAAAAGCTGGCTGTACTTGTTTTGCCGTTTCTGCTCTGCGCCAGTCTGACCGGCTGTGCCGTCAGACAAGGTGAAGTCGTCAATCCCGCGCCCGTGTCGCCGGAAATAGCCAATGCGCCGAAGCCTGCCGATGGTATAACCAAAGAAGGAGCCTTCACTCCCTATGACGCCTCGTACCGGGAAGACGGTTCCGGGCAGTACCTTGCCGTCCATATTCCCGCAGACCCGGCCTCCGGGCCGCGTCACGGCGATCCCGCCGAACTTGCGGGACTGCTGGAAATGACAGGTACGGCGACCGGCAAAGAGAAAACCGCCGTTCAGCTTATGCGCCCCAAAGCCATCCGGGAAGCGGCGCGGCTTGTCACCTTCCAGACAGCCATGTCCTGGCGTTACGGCCAGCTTGTGACGGAAACGGAACGCTACAGCGCCATTATGGATACGGCTTTCAACTTTGCGCCCCTCATGCTCACTCAGGATGAAGCCCTGATTATGCCGCCCCTGATCACGCGGGCGGGAGCATCCATGCGCATTGAAGATAACGCCACGGCCACGGCGGCGAAAACCACCTATGAACTGCTGGAACCGGCCAGGTACATCGCTGTTGTGCCCAACTGGCGGGAGTTTCTCATGGCCGACGACTTCCCCGAACCGGAACAGCCCAATCCCGCCGTGCTGCCGAAAAACGCGGAGGAACGCGCCATCTGGCGAACCGCCGTGCGCGAAGCCTGGGAACAGGGGCTGGTCGAAGCCGACCAGCTCTATGCCGACAATGTGTCCCGCATGGCGCGGAGTTATCGCGGCGTCATGCTCTATCACCTGCTCACCGCCCAACATCTCATGAGCCGGGTCAATACCGCGTCCGCCGACCTGGGGACGCGCCGATCCGACAACGGCAACAAGCTGAACATCGGCCAGAAGGTCTACCGGATTACCGCGCCTTCCGCGTTCACGGTCGCGCCCGCCGCGTCCCGGAAGAAAGGAGGAAAATAGCATGGGGCCAGCGATTTCTACCCGCATGAACCCCGTATCCGCTGGACGCATACGGAACTCAACGATCTGCTGCTCTGGGGAACTCATTACGGCATGTCCGACCTCAATCTGCGCTCCGGTCTGCCCGCATGGATGAGGTTGAACGGCTTATGGCGGAAGGTCACGCAACGACCTATCACCACGGACGAATTATTGGCCGCGCTGGAACGGCTGACCAAAAACAACTCCGTATCCGCGCTCATCAAATCCGGCCAATCGGATTATGACTTTGCCCACGAAATCGAAGAATCGCGCGGTGTGCGCCGCCGTTTTCGCGGCAACGCCACGCCGGTGGCGGACGGGTATTCAACCGGCGTCAAGATTGTCTTCCGTACCATTCCCTCCATGCCGCCCGCACTGGAAGACCTGCATGTGGAACAGGACATCCTTGACCACGCCATGCCGTCCAACGGTCTGGTGCTGGTCACGGGCGTCATGGGGTCGGGCAAGTCCACGCTGCTGGCCGCCATTCTGCGGCGCGTCATCGAAAGCGGCGGGCGCAATGTCAGCACCTACGAAGCGCCCATCGAGTTCGATTTCGATGCCGTGCCCAATCCCGGCGGGCCTGTTTCACAAAGCACGATTCCCGAACACCTGAAATCGTTTCTGACGGCCACGCGCAACTCCACGCGCACGGCTCCGGACGTGGTGCTTATCGGGGAAAGCCGCGATCCCGATACCCTGCGGGGCATGATGGAAAGCGCGGAAATCGGCGTGGCCGCCTATTCCACCGTGCATACCCGCTCCGTGCCGGAAACCTTGAGCCGTATCATCAACGTCTTTCCCTTCGCGGAACGACTGCAAGTTGCAGCCACGCTGCTTTCCAGCCTGCGGCTGGTCATCTCGCAGCGTCTGCTTCCCCTGCCGGACAACAACGGACGTATCGCCCTGCGCGAATATCTGGCCTTTACGCCGGAAATCCGGGAAACGCTGCTGGAAACTCCGCTGGAACGTCTGATTCTGAAAACCGAAAACCTGCTGGCCGCTTCCGGTCAGCGGATTCAGGACGCCGCCCAAACCGCCTACAAGAACGGAAACATCGCCAGGGACAGCTATCTGGCGATTCTGGCCGAACGCAAACACAGGAAAGGAACCGATTATGGCGCAACAGCATAACGACAACATACCGTATTACGAAATCTTCAGCATCAGGGAATACGTCAGGGAAGGAGAGACAAAATCCTCCTGGCTGCGTATCGGCGCGGGCTTCAAGAACAGGGATGATTCCTTCGGACTGATCTTTCAGGCCATGCCTCTGCCCGATCCCAAATCCGGCCTGCTCCGTCTGTACATGCGTCCGTTCCGTCCCGAATCGGAACAGGATGTCGCTCAGGGGGAAGACGCCTTCTATCTGGAGATCGACCCGCTCATGGGCGCTCCGCTGGAGGAGCTGTGATGAAACATCCCGCGAATGTGGTTTCCCTCTCCGGCGGAAAGGACAGTACGGCCATGCTGCTCATGCTCCTCGAACGCGGCGAACCCGTGGCCGATGTCGTGTTTTTCGACACAGGCTGGGAATTTCCCGAAATGTACGAACATCTGGAAAAACTCGAAGCCTTCACCGGTCTGAAAATCACGCGCCTGCGTCCCAGGATGCCGATTGGCGTGGAAACGGACAAGTCGCCCTTTGACTGGATGTTTTCCGAATATCCGGTGGCCAGGCGGGGAACACGTCAGGTGCATATGATTGGCCGGGGCTGGCCCAACGCGCCCATTCGCTGGTGTACGGGCCGCAAACGGGATGCGCTTCACGCGCATTTTCTGGCGCTCACCCACCGGAGTGGCCTTGAACTCCCCCTGCGGCAGTGTATCGGATTCGCCGCCGACGAACGGCATCGACTGGACGGCGTGACAAAAAAGAACAGCGCCTGGTGCGTACAACGGTATCCGCTGGTGGAATGGGGCGTCACAGAGGCCGACGCGCTGGCTTACTGCTACAAACGCGGCTTCACCTGGGGAGGTTTGTACCATTTCTTCAGTCGCGTCAGTTGCTTCTGCTGTCCGTTGCAACCTCTTGATGAACTGCGGACACTTCGCGGTTACTTCCCTGACCTGTGGCAACGGATGCTCGTCATGGAATCCTGGCTGCCGGAAAACAGACGGCGTTTCAAGGATTCCAGCGTCTCCGCGCTGGATGCCCGCTTTGCGGAGGAGGCGGATAATGGCTGACGTTCTCTGGCGCGACACCGCGCTCACCCCCAAAATCTTCATTCTGGACGCCCGCGCCGTCTTTCCTCTGGCCCTCTGGCTCTTTCATTGGGCCTGGTGGACGGCTGGGCTAGCGCTTGCCGCCATTGTCGCGCTCTATCTGGTGCAACGCACCGGCATGACTCCCGTCGCCTGCTTCCGCTCCATCCGCGTGGCCTGCATGGGACGGAGACGCGAAACGCGAAACACTGAAAGCCAGTGGCGCAAACGCTGCCGCTGGTGACGAAACCTCAAAGGAGAAAGCCATGTTCAGTCAAGAAGAAATTGAAGCCGCCGTCAATGAATTTCCTGAAGACAGCCTGCCCGGAAGACTTGCACAGGAAACATTGAGGGTCAGAAAAATTCTTGCAGCCTACATGGATGCCGAACATGCAATTCGTTGGGCATTCATGCAATACCGCGACGGCAAGGACAAAGCACCCGATTTTGAAAGCTACGCCGATGTAAAACGACTACTCATTGATCCCGTATTGGAAAAACTGTGGCCTGCGGCGGATGATTCGCTTGTGCTTGCCATCATGCTTCATGCCTGTCTGAAAACGCAGATGGAAAATACGGAGCATTATATCCTCTCCAACCAGATCGTCACACGAATAGTGAAAGTTGAAGAAATGGACAAACTACATGCCAGAATCAGGGAATTGGAGGAAAAATTGTCATGAGTGAAATCACTCCTAACAGTTACGGCCTGTTCGACACTCCTGTCCGCTCCCCTGAAAAAGAGCGCGTTGCGCTCACCCAGGCGGACATCGAGCGCCAGCTTGACGCGGGCGCGTTTCTCATGAGCCGCGAGGAAGCCGTCGCCGCCGGATTTCTCAATCCGTATGACGAACAGGATACCGTGATTGTGAACATCAGGGAGGAACAGCAATGAGCCAGACGCCACAGAATGAAAAGAAGAGTCGTTTTCAGCTCAGCCGGGAAGTTCAGGAGGAATTTGTCAACGGCATTGCCCAGACCATGTTGTCGCTGGCCGAAAACGCTGAACAGGGTCAGCCGTCTGTGGCTGAAACGCCCTTTTGTCCCGTGACCGGCAAGGAATACAGCGGCGCGAACATGGTGCGTCTGGCGCTGACCGCTATGGAAAAGGGCTACGCCGACAACCGCTGGCTTACGTTCAAGCAGCTCCAGGCGGTCAGGGAGGAACATCCCGACCTGAACATCCGCATCCGAAAAGGAGAGCACGGCGTCACCGTGCTGCGCCCGGAGGACGTGTTCTTCACGGTGGAAAAGGAAGGAAAGTGGAATTTTGTTTCCGAAGAGCAGGCAAAGGGACTTCCTGATGTGCGGCGTCATACCCTGCTGTATCCCTTCACGGTCTTCAATGCGGCCCAGATTGAAAACTTTCCCGCGAAAGAACAGTCCGCTCCCGCAATGACCGAAGCCCAGCGCAATGATTTGCTGGAACGCTTTGTCGCCAGTTCGGGCGTGGCTGTCGAACACGGCAAGGGCGTTCCGCGCTTCGACCACAGGACGGATACCGTCAGGCTGCCGCACCCGGAGAACTTTCACAGTTCCGGCGCTTACTACGCCGCGAAGCTGCGGGAGTTCTTCAAGGCCACCGGCCATACATCACGGGAAGCCCGACAGCCTGTAAAGGCCCAAACGCTCAAAAGCTGCGCCTTCGAGGAAATGCGGGCGGAAATGTTCTCCATGCTGGCCGGGGCGAAATTCGGCCTGCCCATGCCGGAACACGGTTCCGCTGAACGGCTCAGGCTCTGGAACCAGACCTTTTCCGGCGGGGAATCCAGGGCGCTTTTCCGGGCCGCCTCGGAAGCCGCGCGGGCGCTGACCACGCTACGCCAGTTTGAAGCGGGCGAACAGCCCGCCGCCCGATGGTTCCCCAAACACGAAGCATGGCCGGAACTGGTGGAGATGCAGAAACAGCGGGATGCCGTGACAGGCGTGTCTTTCCGGGAAAACGCTTCCGGCGCATCGCGTCCCGCGTCCGGCAGTACCGCTTCGCGTTCTCTGTCCGAATCCGCCAGAGCCTTTGAGAAAACGGATGACCTGACCGTCAAGGCCCGTCTGATTCTCCAGAATCCCGACTTCCTGAACATGGCGCTCAGGCTCGATCCCTCCGCCACCAGAGAACTGGCCGCGCTCTGCGATCAGGTGTCGCAGGCGTTGCACATGGAGCTGGACGAAAAGCTCCGCTCCGCGCCGGGCGCTGTGGAAAATCCCCTTCCCCTGAATGAACAGAAAGCCGCTTCCGCGCGGCGCATGAGGATGTGATATGCGACTTTTCATTGCCGAAAAACCCAATCTCGCAAAAGCCATCGCCAATGGTCTGGGCAACGGCCGCACGGAGAACGGCTGCATCCGCTGCGGCGACGATACGGTGACATGGTGCTTCGGGCACATGCTCGAACTTGCCTGGCCGCAGGAATACAAGCCCGAATATGCCCAATGGCGGCGCGAACACCTGCCCATCATTCCTTCTGAATGGAAATACAAGGTCAAAAAGGATTCCGCCAAACAACTTGCCGTCATCGGCTCCCTGCTGCGCGAGGCCGATTCCGTGGTCAACGCGGGCGATCCCGACCGCGAGGGTCAGCTACTCGTCGATGAAGTGCTGGAGCATTTCAAGTATCGCGGCCCGGTGGCCCGTATCTGGCTGCCGTCTCTGGATGACAAATCCGTCCGCATAGCCCTGAATGGTATCAGGGACAACGCGCCCTATGCGCCGTTGCGCGACGCCGCCCGCGCCAGAAGTCTGGCCGACTGGCTGGTGGGCATCAACGCCACACGCGCCATGACCATCAAGGGAAGAGAAGGCGGACGCTCCGAAACGCTGTCTCTGGGCCGCGTCCAGACTCCCACGCTTGCTCTGGTCGTTGCCCGCGACAGGGAAATTACCAACTTCAGGTCCACGGACTATTTCGTGCTGCGGGCCACGCTCACCCATGCCGCCGGAGGTTTCACGGCCACCTTTGTCCCCGCCGAGACGCAGGCCGGTCTGGACGCATCCGGTCGCATGGTGGATTTCACCCAGGTTGCCGCCGTTCTTAAACGGGTCAACGGCGTGGAGGGCGTTGTTACGGAATCCCTGCGGGAGAACAAAAGCAAGGCCGCGCCCCTGCCGCACAGTCTTTCCTCCCTGCAAAAAGCCGCTTCCGCCCAACTCGGCATGTCGGCTCAGGAAGTGCTGGATACCGCGCAAGCCCTGTATGAGCGCAAACTGACCACCTATCCCAGAACAGATTGCCGCTATCTGCCGGTCGAGCAATATCAGGATGCCGCCGCTGTGCTGGCCGCGCTTTCCTCGCTTCCCGGTCTGGAACAGGTGGCGGGAACGGCGGACGCCTCGCTCAAAAGCGCCGCGTGGAATACGGGAAAAGTCACCGCGCACCACGCCATCGTACCCACGGGCGAACTGCCCCCGGACAACCTCAAACCGAAGGAACGCTCTCTCTATTTCATGATTGCCACGGCGTTCTGTCTGCAATTCCATCCGCCCATGCGCTATGAAGCGCGAAAAATCACGGTCAACCTTGCCGATACCCGCTGGGAAGTCACGGGGCGACGCATGGTGGACGCCGGATGGACGGCCTTCTCCAAAGACGAGGATGACGACAGGCAGGAAGAGGAATCCCTGCCGCTGGTTGAACAGGGTGATGCCGTGACCTGCCGGACAGTGGAAAGCGTGAAGAAAAAGACTTCCCCGCCTTCCCGTTTCTCCGAGGGGACGCTCATCGAGGCGATGGCCAATGTCCACCGCTTCGTGGGCGACGCCGATGCCAAAGCCACTCTCAGGGAAACCAAGGGTATCGGCACTGAGGCCACTCGCGCAAAGGTTCTCGAAACCCTGAAAGAGCGCGGTTATCTGGCGCTTGAGAAAAAGTCCATCGTCTCCACGCCCCTGGGGCGGGAAATCATCGACCTCACCCCGCCCGCGCTCAGAGACCCCATCACCACGGCGGAATGGGAGTCCCGCCTTGAGGCCATCGCTCAGGGCAGGGAAACGCTCGACGCCTTTCTTGCGGAGCAGAAGAAGATTCTGCCGGACTTGCTTGCCCCGATCCTTGGCGACGGCACGCCCGCCTTTCCCTGTCCTTCCTGCGGCGCTGCCCTGAACCGCCGCAAGCGCAAAAAAGATGGTTCGTGGTTCTGGGGCTGCACGGCGTATCCCGCCTGCAAGGTCATCCTGCCCGACGACCACGGCAAGCCCGGCAAGGCCAGGCCCAAACCTGCGCTTTCGGAACACGCCTGCCCGGCCTGCGGCAAGCCCCTCGTCAAACGCTCCGGCGCGAAAGGCGAGTTCTACGGCTGCTCCGGCTACCCCGAATGCAAGAAAACCTGTCCGGTCAAGCCGGACGGCTCCCCCGATTTCAACGCGAAAGGCAAGAATACGTAATGGGATTTTTGCGGGGAGGGAAACCCTTTTGAAAAGCGGGGAACACCCGCACGGGTTCTCTCTCCCCGCGCCCCTCCCTTCCGAAAACTTTTATCAGTCACGGACTGTGAAAAATGAAATATATCGGTGTGGTTGTATTGTGCATGGCGCTGGCCGCGCCGTGTTTCGCGGCGTCCTGCCAGGACATGCAAGACGCCGTGGGCGGCGC
>CAUHBW010000016.1 GCA_959604115.1 uncultured Bilophila sp.
CTCCCCCGTACCCCCTCCCCTCTCCTTCCCAAGACTTTCCCCCTTATAGAATCCCTGTCTTCGTTTTTTCGCGTGGGCGGAAGCACGGCCCCGAAACGCGGCGGCGGAACCGATTGGCGTTTTTTCGCGTGGGTGGAAGAGCGGCGCGGGGTTGGTTTCTTTTTTAGGAAGCGCGGGAGGAAAAGATCGGCATGTTTTTGACGCCGTTTCGCCGTAACGCTTGACAGGGACAGCGAATCCGACTACAGACAGAAACGGATTCCATGTCACCATCGTCTATCCGGTTAGGACGGCGGCCTCTCACGTCGCTAAGAGGGGTTCAAATCCCCTTGGTGACGCCAGCGAATGCATAAGGGCCACATCGACAAGATGTGGCCCTTTTTGCGTCCCGGTCCCCTGTTCCGATCGGAGTGGTCGGGAGGAAAATGAAAAAGGCCCCGCAACCTTTCGGATGCGGGGCCCTTGCTTACTGGCGATTAATAGCGAGAGTAGGAAGGACGAGCCTCACGGGGACGAGCTTCGTTCACCTTGAGGTTACGACCATTGAAGCTGAAGTTGTCCAGAGCTTCCACAGCGGCCTGGACCGCTTCGCTGGCAATTTCCACGAAGCCGAAACCGCGGGCGCGGCCGGTTTCACGATCAGAGACGAGCTTCACGGAAGAGACTTCACCGTAAGGGGCGAACAGATCGCGAACATCATCTTCGGTAGCAGACCAGGGGAGATTGCCGACATAGAGAGACTTAGTCATAAAAAAAGAGACCTTGCGTAAAAAAAGACTGTAAAGGCCAGCGCAGGAACTCCATCAGCTCTCTGCACGGCGTGAAGACACAATGCCCTGTTCCCGCAGGAAGTCAAGAATTTTTTTCTTTTTTTTAAAAAACTTATAAAAAGGAACACCGTCTCCGGGCCATGAGTCCGAACAAAACCGCCATGTTGGTCTTCTTTTACCGCATAAAAATATTTTGACGCCCGCACTCCGCCGCCTCGTGTTTTTCGGCGGACGCGGTGCCGGACCACCCGTTCAAGCTGTTTCCTCCTTGGTCGCCCCCTCCCCCATGTTCTCCCGTCTACTTCAAAAATTCCGTCAGATCGGACTGGAGAATGGCGTCCAGCTCCCCGGCGTGCGCGGCGTCGGTTTCCGTGAAGACGAACCCGAAGGCGGGCAGCTCGGGCACGTCCACCTTGCGGAGTTCAAGCACCTTCTGAAAACGGGACGCCAGCAGATCGTAGTCGAAGGCCGAAGACGGCGGCAGGGACTTGGGTTTGTCCAGAATGACCATGCTATAGGTCTTCCCTTCGCGGCCCCGCAGGATGGACGCGAAGTCCGGCTTCACGTCGTTCACATAGCAGTCCACCGTGTTGATGCCGAAGGCGAAGTACGCCATGTCGGTAGTGCATAGCCCGGCGAAGCGCATGGCGTTGAATTCGATGGGCAGGATGCGGTCGCCCTCCACCCGCAGCTCCACGTGCGCGGGGAAGTCCCGGACGCCCATCAGTGCGTTGGCCTTGCGGAAAAACGCTTCAAAGCGGGCCTTGTTGGCTTCGATGACGTCCTTGCTCGTGAAATACAGGCGGTCGCTCACGTCGCTCAGGGAAGCGAACCGGTGCGTAAAGATGTTCAGGATGACGGGCTCGCCCGCGCCGTCGAAATACACGTCCACGGCGAATTCCTCGCCGGTGATGTACTCCTCCACGAGGAAGGAGGACTGGTCCACCACGCTCTCGGGAAAGTTGTCCCGCCGCTCGCGCAGGTTCCGTTCGATGTCCGCCACGGCGTCCGCCCAGTCCGCATCGGACGTGATCGTGTATACGCCGAGGCTGAAAAAGCCGACCGAAGGTTTGAGGATGAAGGGCTTCCTCCAGCCGCTCACGTCGGTCCCCGCCAGTTCGCCCACCGGAATTTCCCGGAAGAAGAAATCCGGGTACATTCCCGCGAGCATGCGGCGCAGCGCGGCCTTGTCCTTCATGGCGTCGATGTGCCGGACGACCGGCAGGTCGCCGAGATGCGCGTGAATCCATTCCAGCGCGTTCTCAGAGGACGTGTACAGCCGCTCGCCGTTCCGGCAACGCCGTTCGGCCTCGGCGTCGTCCACGAGGCGCAGCGCATAGTCGCGGGCCAGCTCCGCCGTGAACGGGGTATCCAGCACCGGCTGCCCGCTCCGCTCAAGATAGCTCAGGAAATGTTTCGATACGTACGGCCTGTCCAGCAGGATCATGGGAACACTCCGGTAGGGTTAAAAAAATGAAGAGTCGGAAACGGAAAAAGAGGAACCTCAAGGGAAGAGCGAGGGAGCATCCCTCACGCTTCCACTTCCCTCCAAGCTCTCCCCAAACATTCGACCTTCGCCTCCTCACGACGCTCTCTCAATATAACGAGAGGCCCCCTCTCCTTTTTTTCAAGGGAGAAAAGCTGAAAACAGGGAAAGGCTCCCGACAGGGATTCAATAAAGTCGAAAGTGTTAGGGGGATGGGGGAGGGCGCGAGCCGCACCGGCAGATTTGGGGAGGGGGAAGACCTCCGTTTGGAAAAACCCCCTTCCCCTCCCCAATTTTCCTCTTCTACGCCTTCGCCAGAGCCTGATCCAGATCGGCGATGATGTCCTTGATATTTTCGATACCGACGGAGAGACGGACCATGCCGGGGGTGATCCCGGCGCTGACGAGCTGCTCGTCGGAGAGCTGGCGGTGGGTCGAGCTGGCGGGATGCAGCACGCAGGTGCGGATGTCCGCCACATGGACCAGCAGAGAGGCCATCTTGAGGCTGTCGATGAACCGCGCCCCGGCCTCGCGTCCGCCCTTGAGCGAGAAGGAAACCACGCCGCTGCACCCCTTGGGCAGATACTTGGCGGCCCGCTCCTTGTAGGGGTTGCCGTCCAGCGTGGGGTAGCTCACGGACTCGATCTTGTCGTGCTTCGCCAGCCAGTGCGCCACGGCGTCGGCGTTCTCGCTATGGCGTTCGATGCGCAGCGGCAGGGTTTCGAGGCCCTGATTGATCAGGAACGCCCCGAACGGGGTCTGGCACGCGCCCATGTCGCGCATGAGCTGCACGCGGGCCTTGGCGATGTACGCCGCCTTGCCGAACGTTTCCGTGTAGACGGTGCCGTGGTACGAGTCGTCGGGCGTGGTGAATTCCGGGAACTTGCCGTTCGTCCAGTCGAACGTGCCGCCGTCCACGACCACGCCGCCCATCTGGAGCGCGTGCCCGTCCATGTACTTGGTCGTCGAATGCACCACGATGTCCGCCCCGAATTCGATGGGCCGGCACAGCACCGGCGTGGCGAAGGTGTTGTCCACAATCAGCGGCACGCCGTTCTTGTGCGCGATGCGGGCGAACTTCTCGATGTCCAGGACGTCGATGCTCGGATTGGCGATGGTTTCGCCGAACAAGGCCTTTGTGTTGGGACGGAAGGCCGCCTGAATGTCATCCTCGGAGGCCTCGGGGTCCACGAAGGTCACTTCGATGCCGAGCTTCCTGAGGGTCACGGCGAACAGGTTGAGCGAACCGCCGTAGATGGCGGAGGAGCTGACGAAGTGATCGCCCGCCGAGGCGAGGGTCAGGATGGAAAACATGGACGCGGCCTGACCGGAGGACGTGCACAGGGCCCCTACCCCGCCTTCCAGCATGGCGATCTTCTGCTCCACGGCGTCCACGGTCGGGTTGGCGATGCGGGTGTAGAAGAAACCGGCTTCCTCAAGGTCGAACAGCTTGCTGACCTGCTCGGTGGATTCGTATTTGAACGTCGTGCTCTGACAGATGGGCAGCGTCTGCGGTTCGCCGTTTTTGGGGGAATAGCCGGCGTACAGGCATTGCGTTTCGATTTCCATGACATTTCTCCGTTCAGGACTGTGTCCCCCGACCGCATCCGGCGGACGTTTCCCCCTTGCCGGAGACCGGTTTCCGGGAAAAAGGGCATGCCGTAAAGGGACTGTTAAAGGAGCGTGTCGCCACGCATTCGGGAGACTATATTCCTATAGCTTGATATGTCAATTTAAAACCGTCCTCCCCATGTTCGACAAGGCGGGCGGCGCGGCGTATGCTGCCGGGGTCGGCATGTGGAATAGCGTAAGGTTACGGCTTGTTCCGCATCCGGAATTTCGTCAGGAGAACATGAACGTGGAACAGAAACGAAGCCGGAAGGCCCCAAGCTGGTGCGGCAGCCGCAAGCGCAGAGCGCTCCGCACGCCCTACGACGCCCAGATCACCGAATACGCCCATCAAGGGCACATCGTCCCTCCCAGAAGCATTCTCAAGACGCCGGAACAGATCGAGCGCATCCGCGAAAGCGGCAAGGTCAACATCGCCGTGCTCGACTACGTGGCGGCGAACATCAAGGCGGGCATGACCACCGCCGAAGTGGACAGGCTGGTCTTTGAAAAGACGAAGGAACTCGGCGGAGTCCCCGCCCCGCTCGGCTACCGGGGCTTTCCCAAAAGCACCTGCACCTCCATCAACGAGGAAGTCTGCCACGGCATCCCGTCCGACGAGGTGGTGCTCAAGGACGGCGACATCGTGAACGTGGACGTCTCCACCATCCTCGACAACTTTTTCTCCGACTCCTCGCGGATGTTCTGCATCGGCACGGTGAGCGAGGAAAAGCGGCAGCTCGTGAACGTGGCCCGCGAATGCGTCGAACTGGGGTTGCAGGAAGTGAAGCCGTGGGGCTTCCTCGGAGACATGGGACAGGCCGTGCACGACCACGCCAAAAAGCACGGCTATTCCGTGGTCCGCGAAGTCGGCGGGCACGGGGTGGGCGTCCGTTTCCATGAGGAACCCTTCGTCAGCTACGTCACCAAACGCGGCACCGACATGCTGCTGGTGCCGGGCATGATTTTCACCATCGAACCCATGATCAACATGGGCAAGGACGCCATCGTGCTCGACAAGGGCAACGGCTGGACCATCCGCACGGCGGACGGCGCGCCCTCCGCCCAGTGGGAAATCATGGTGCTGGTCACCGAAGACGGCCACGAAGTGCTGGCCTACTGAGCAAACGGCGGAGAGAGTCCCCGAAGACCGCCGCCAAAGGTTTCCCGGAATGCTCCGCTGCGTGTGCCGAATCATGCCGCGTCCGCCCGTGCCGGGCGGACGCGGCCCGAGCCGCCGAGCGCGGGAGTCAGATCATGCGCCCCGAAAAAACCGCGCCGTCCCGAACGCCGCATTCTTCCGCCGCGCCGAAACGACGGAAAACGTCCGTAACCTTGACAGGTTACGGACGTTTCACAAATCCGAAAAAATATCTGGCGGAGGGGAGGGAGTAAAACTTTTCTATATCTCATTGTTTTTATATATTTTAAAAAATCAAAAAAAATTATGCACCCCGAAATGTACCCACAAAAAAATTCCTCCTATTCTGCCGAGCGTCCCCGGTCTACATCGTACACTACCTCCGCAGGGCACAGATCGAGCAGGGCGCGGCGCACTTCGCCCACGATGGCGAGATAGCAACTCGCCCGATCCGCGTCCTCAGAGGTAACGTCATTGCCGTCCGCCACGTTCCATTGCAGCAGTTCGGCAAGTCCGTTCGTCAGGCTGTCCAGCCGCCGCCAAGCCTTCTTCTGTTCGCTACTCAGCATGGGCGGCCTCCTTCGGCTCTATCCTCAATACGCCGTCCGCTTCCTCAGGAAACAGCGTACTCAGCGGAAAGGGTAGCTCTCCGCAAGCAATCCGCAGCTTGTCTTGAAGAAGGCTGAATGTAAGCGACAAGCCAATACGGAACCCGACAGAAGGTTCGGAGTCAGCGGCGAACGTATTGGACACGGCACCTTCAAGGAATACGGCAAGGTTTTGGGCATCCTCGAGAATTTCGGCCTTGGTGTTGTGCCGCAAACAAGAGGGGATGCTTTCCGCGTCCACAAAGTAGGGCTTGGTGCGGTTGGTCTGGTTCATTCCGCACCTCCTTCCTCATCATTGAACGCTTCGCATTGCTCCACCTTGTCCAGCACCATTTCAAAGCCGCACAGGAAAGCAAGGCGGTCATGATCAGAGCTAGTGCCGACCCTTTGGAGGCAAGCGGCTTCAAGAAGAGCGATAGCTCCATACAGTTCGTCAAAGGCTTCTGCGCGAGTCATTCCGCACCCCCGGCAAGGAAGAGTTCGGGGACGAGAGAAAAGGCCAGCATGAGGCCAAGGAAGGCCACCAGCGCGGCCCGGCAAGCGAAGACGCCGCAACGGGTGAGGGTGGAGGCCAGACGGTAGCGGATGCGCGTAGCACGGGAGGAGAGAAGGAACCGGAGGAACGCCCGCGCATTGACGGCGGACGTGAGATAAGACAGACTGATTGCAGCCATAATTCACACCTCGCATGTGAGTTTGGTTAGGCCCGGTTCGGGAGGTGGTACTCCTTTACCGGGCTGTTTTGTTGATTACTCTTCGCTTTCGCCTTTTTCGGGCTTTCCACTGGCAAGCCATTGCTTCACGGCGTCGTGGTCAATGCGCCAGCCTACGCCCACCTTGCGCGCCGGGAGTCCGCCTTCTTGGATAGCCTTCAAAACAGTTTTTCTATCCACCCGCAGCGCGGTGGCTGTTTCGTCAACAGTCATGCCCACGAGGGGCCAATCCGCTTTTTCAACCAACTTCATCACCTCCCTTGTGTTAAGTGTAAAATCACAATATAGGATTAAAACAGGTACGTCAATAGCATGTTATTGGTATAAAAGTTTACGTAACACCCCTTAGGAGACAAAAACGGCCTTTCCGCCCTTTACCCGAATTCCGTTGGTACTCAAGGCTTCGCGGGCATAAATTCCATTGTCCTATCATAATCAAAATTATGGACCGCTCATTTTTACGCTATCGAAAGCACCTAGGCGAAAACAGGCTTACGAGATCGAAAGGGGTAGTTGCATCCAATCTTGGATTGTCCTCCCCCCTCCCTCATTATTCATCCTTGTTATTTCAGTGTGTTAATGAGATACTTACACACATGAGATATCGCAACCTCCCCCATATGCCGGGCGGCGAGTACGTCCCACATCAAGACTATGCGACTATTCCGAACGCCCTTATCCTGTGCCGGATTCTGGCGCGATGCTCCTACGTCAGGGAGACACTGGAGGGCATCCGCCGCCAAGCCCTTGCCGAACGTTGGCATCCCCTCATACAGGGACTTGCCGAATGTTCCGTCAGCAAGAACGTTGTCTGCTCTCTCGACCTTGCCGGGCTCACCGGACGCCGCCACCAGAGCGTTACCAGAGCTATTGAACGGCGCATGGCGCAGAGGAGCTACTTCCTTCCCACAAAAAGCCGCTACGTTGCCCCTTCAGGCTTGCGCTCCGGCATGTACATCATGAAGCCGGAAGACGCCTTTCACGTTCTGGACTTCATGAAAGGGGACGCCGCCGAGTACGCCTACTCCGAATTGCAGGACGCGCTTGTGAGCTGCGGCGTGCTCTGGTTCAAGCCCGACCCGTGGACGCCCGGCAAGCAATGGCCTCAGTATGACTTCATGGCGTTCCGCTGGCCCCAATGGGCGGTGGATTATCTGGATAGCGGGGTACAGGGAAGGGGGTAGGCTGTGACGTATGGAAAGGAGCCGTCAGGCATGACCATCACACGGGGTGGCGGGCGATTGCCCAGACGTTCGGCGTTACCCAGTCCGTTGCCCACGGCTGGCGCGAACAGGGCGCGCCCATCCTCCTGCTTCCCGGCGGCAAACAAGAAACGGTGCCCGCCGTCAATATCCCCGAGTTGTGGGCATGGCTGTCCGGTCGGTATGGGCCCGCCGCACCTTTCCACGCCGCCCCGCCGTCACCTTCCCCGGCAAAGGAGGAAGCTCACCCCTTGCCGAAGCCATCCCTCACCGCCGTATCGGAACCGTCTGTGCTTGCCCACCAGTCCGCCGCCACACCACCCCAGACGTGCCCCAACTGTGGGACCACAGGCATGGTGCGGCGATACCGTGACCGCTGGCGTTGCGAGTGGTGCCGCACCATCATTTCGGGTTCCGGCTGACGGCAAGCGTTCCGGTTCGGACGGTTCGCGGGCACTCCGAACTTTGGTTGTGACTGCCCACAACTTTCGCATGGAACACAGCATAGCCTCCTAAAAACATTGCCCCTTACTTTGCCACGCCCACAACTTCCCCTGTGCAGCAGAGGGGTCTTGCGTTTGCGTTTCCGTCTACGACAACGGGTTGAAACAGCTATCTTTCGTTCTGACAAAGCATTGCGCTTCCCTCCATCTTCTTCCCAATATTACCCCCCGAAATTTTCCCGAAACTACACGCGAAAGGGCACACGCGGTCATGGGACGGTGCCCGCCAGAGATTCGATCCCCCCTCCCTCCATTTTGCACGCGTAAAAGTCTTCCTGCATCATGCGGTCTTCCCTGCATGGCGTCCAAACATTCCCACCCCACCCCCTAGCAGGCTCCCGGCATGGTGGAAGAAGTCCGCTTCATGGCTCGTTTTCGGGAAAGTGGAGTACGGATCGAGACCAGACAGTAATTCATAGTAAATTGATTGCAAAATATAATATCAATGAGTTACAGCGACAAACTCTAGACTTTTGCTTGCCGTATGGCGGAACTTGTTCAGGGTCCCGCTCTCCCCGCTTCTTCGTGTACGTTCCCCGGAAAGAGTTCAGGGGAGGCCAAAATGAGTGAAGTTTGGTTGAGCAGGGAACTTCTTGCCGAGTGCATCGGGGAAGAGGGTGCGGCGGCCTTCTGCATGGCCTTTAAAGGTGTGAGCACGTATATCCCGCATGAACCCACAGACCGGACAATCAACGCCGTAGGACTGGAGTGCGCCGCAGTCCTCTCCCGACAGTTCGGCGGGAGCTCCATCACGACGCCCGTTCGCCGGACCCTTGTCAGGCCGCAGGTCGAGGCCCTTCTCGAATCCGGCGTGAGTCCACGCGATTGCGCGCTCAGGGTTGGATGCACGGAACGTTACGCGCGGATACTCGCCCGGCAGATGAAAGGACTCCGCGCCGCCGCATCGGCTTGAATGCCGCTCACAGCGGGGCCGCTCTACGCCTTGGGACGGCCCTTTTGATAACTCCGAAAAAATCCCCCTCACACAAAAAAGGCCGCCCACCCTGCAACGGATGAACGGCCTTTTTTGTGGTCAACGGCGTTGACCTTGGCGTTGACCTACGCCGCTCCCTGCGCCTTGGCGATGGCCTTCCACCGCTTCCGGGCGGATTCGAGGTACTGGCGCAGGAATCCCCACGTCATGTACTCCGCCGCCCCACGGGTTCCGGCAAACAGGAAGGGCACCCGATATCGTGCCGTGAACGCCAGCACGCTTTGGCAGGCCGCGTGCGGGTTCAATTGGCTCCGGTACTCACCACGGGCAAGCTCCAGCCAAGAGCCCTCACAGACCACGGCGAAGGCGTCCAACGCCGCACCGCGCATCAGCTCCCGCTCGAACCGTTCCCGCTCCCGGCCCAAACAGGCCACCAAGTCGGGAAGGCTCTTGCGCTCCACCGCCACCTTGTCCTCAAGCCCGGCAAGGGAGTAGTCGCCCACGCTCAGGGTTCCGGGCTGCACCTGCACTTCGTACCGCTCATGCGTGAATGAGAACGGGCATTGCTCCCGGCTGTCCACCACGATCAACATGCCGCCTTCCTCCCTGTCCGTAATGCGCGGGCCACACGTTCCCGGCGCGGTTCGCCGTTCGGCCCCTTATGGGCAAGCCACCGTTCCAATCCGGCCCGGCTTTCGGCGTCCAGCGCGTCCATGCCGCCGATGATCAGCACCCCGTCCTGAAGGTGCGGCACCAACCCCCAACCCAACAGGGCATCAATGTTGGTATCGACAACCGCCAGACGGTGGAGGGAGTCGGGAATATCGACACCCTTCGGGACATGCTCATGGTGCGGCGTGTCTCTTGGTTCGCTCTTGCTTCGGACCGCGGCACAGGGGGGAATAGAAAGCTGGCAGTCGGGAGTCATTCGCCCCTCCCTGAGAATCGACTCGAGTCATGTTTTTTCGACTGTCCAAAGTGTCCAAACTGTCCAATCACGGCTTGTATCAACACTTTTGGGGTTGGACACTTCTGTTTTCGCAACATGTCCAAAGTGTCCAACTGTCCAAAGACGCGCCTTGCCCATTGGGGATGTTTTGGACAGTTCTGTCCATTGGACACTTTCACTTTTGCAAACTGTCCAACCGAAAACCGTTGATGCACCTTGCAATTGGACAGTTTGGACACTTTGGACAGTTTTTTTTGATATGGTTTGATTGCGCTCATTGTCCCGCCTCCTCGTTTTCGGGAAGCATGACGACAAAGCAATCTTGAAGGCCCATCCCCGGCAACGTTCTCCGGGCTTTGAAACGTCCGGGACGTTCGAGGCGCAACCATCCGGCATTGTTCAGAACCTTCGCGGCGCGGCGTTCAGAGTACCCCTTGACCACTTCGGACTTGAAGGACTCCGGCAACACGATCCACTCTGTCGTGCCGGATTCGTCCTTCCGCCTGAACCCTACGCGGTTGATGCAGATTGCGGTGGGGTTGTCCATGTCTTGGAAGCGGGACGCCCCATGCTGTTCGATGAACAAGCGCACGGCGGAGAGAATCGCCGTATCTTCCCCGGCCCCGGCCCCGCCGCGCACCGCCAGCCAGTCGTTGAAGCATGAGACGGTGGCGGCCCAAACGTCCATGTCTTCGGGCAACACGCCCGCATCGTGGGCAACCTTTCCGGCATAGGCTACAAGGCAGAACCGCCGCGCCACACGCCGCACCTGTTCCGTCGCGTCCGGCGGGCAAAGCCTCGTTACTCCTACGGTGAGGATTTCCCCCACGCTTTTGACGACATCTTCCCTGTTGTCCGCCAGCCATTGCAGGAAGGCGCGCCCGGCGTGCCCGTAGTGCTGGCCCGCAAGTTCCTTGAGGCGATTGGACAAGGCCCCGGCGTCAGGGAGGCCGTGCAGTTCGGAGAGCATCCCGGCATCGGTAGGGATGCCCACAAAGCGGACTTCCTGCCCCGCCCGTGCCTTCAAGCCCTTCTCAGAGAGCTTTTCCGCGAAACCGATTTCCCCGGACGACAGGAACAGCAAACGCCACGTATGGGACTTCCTGAGGCTCGAATCCTTGCCAGAGCGCGTCTTGCCCATGCCGTTCGCAATCAGGTAGCCGCATTCGGAAAGGACGGCGGCGGAAACCTGCCCCACCTCGTCGAGAATGAGCAGGTTGTCATTGTGCAGGACGCAAACGCTTTCAAGGCCGTTGTCCGTCGCCCTCCACGGCCTCACATGGGACGCCCCGCCCCACACGGACGCCGCCACCTGTAGGCACGTCGTCTTTCCGCAGGAGCTTCCACCCTCAAAGGAGAAGCCGCCGCCCTCTACATCGGCAAGGCGCAGGAGAGGCCCCGCGAACGCCGCACACAAGGCGAAGACAAGGCGCGTATTGCCCACGCACAGCCGCGCAAGCTCCGCCCATGCCTCTTTATCCCCGGCAACGGTATAAAGGCCCTCGTGCCCCGCGCTTTGAAGAACAAGCGTCCCTTCATCCGCGCCGTAGACCGTATCCGGCATGACGTAGGCCGAACCGTGCCAGCCCACCCGCGCCGTGCAGGTGACGAATTTGGTTGTCTGGAGCTCCTGAATGAACACGGCGAAGGCGTTCGCCTTACCCCGGCGGATGTTATAACCGTTGTAGGCTAACGCCGCCGCCCAATCGTTGCCCTGTTTTTGCAGAACATCATCAGGGAGAGCATAGCGGTGCTCCTTCCCGGCGGGGTCGTTCCACTGGATAAGCGTCCCCCAGTTGTCGGACCCCACGCTTTTGGTTTTGCCGAGAATGCGGAGCGGCGGGGCAATCCGCACGGGCTCGTAATCTTCCCCGCGCTTCTCGTCCCGATACAGGCCGGGGTTCTTCCCGCCCTGAATGACGCGGTAGCCTTCCGGGTACTTCACGCCGGGGTCTTCCCGCCGCGCCTTCTCCACCGCTTGCCGGACGGCCTCAAGGCTCCGGCGCGTGTGCAGATCGTTGAAGTCAGCCTTCCCCCCGTCAATGGAGGGACAGATCGCCAGCTTGCCCCCGATGGATGCGGCGGCCTTGGTTGCGGCCTCAACTCCGGGATTTTCATTGCGTGGCGTCCCGTCCGCATTGGTGCAGTCGTTGTCGGCACACAACACGATTTCCCGGCCTGTGTACCGTTTCCGCGCCATGCGCGCCACACTTTCGAGGTTCCCGGTATTGAAGGCCACCAGCACGGCGAAACCCGTAGCGAGGCGCAGGGAGGCCGCAGTCGCGTATCCCTCGGCAATCAACAACGGCCCATCCTCCCCACCGTCCTTTGCCGGAAGAGAGAAGTACCCGCCCGCCGTCTTGCCCCCGGGCAGGAACCGCTTGAAGCCTTCGCCGGCGATGAACTGGAGGGACTGCGGGAGGCCCGCCGCATCCAGCACGGGAACCATCAGCCGCCCGTCCCGCGCCTGTCTCAACCCGAAGGCGGGAACTTCCTTGCGGCGCAGGTACGGATGGTCATCCGTTGCGGCGTGTGCGGCCTCCCAGAGCTTCCCGGCAAGTTCGGCGGCCTTGGCGTGCCGTTCCGCCTGTTCCTTGCGGGCGGCTTCCTTGGCTTCGGCAATGCGGGCTTTCAGGGCTTCACGTTCGGCGGCGGTCATGTCGGCATCGGAAACGCCGCACCATGTACCCTCATCGCCCGTGCGCCAGTTCTTCCACCAGATGGAGGCCGGGGCGTCCAGAAACGCCTTGTACGCCCCGTCCTTGCCGTTCGGCTTGTCAGAGATGCCGCAGCGGTGGAGAACACCGTCCACCTCGATATGGTCAACCACAAGCCCCGCTTCCCGGAGCCGGTCCGCGAATTGTTGGAGGGTGTCGCTACTCATGGTTTCCCCCCTGCATCTCACACAGAGGGTTTCCGACAAGGGGCAACCGTTCTCCCGTAAATCGACACACGCGTCGAACCCGCCCGGAGTCGAGAGGAGCGGCCCGGAAGTATGGACATGTGGCACAAAATCCTTGCCCGGAAAGGAGATTGACGGTATTGTCGTATCCACCAGTGATACTTTTTCTTGATGCCCTGTCGTTTGCCAGCGACGGGGTTTTCTTTTGCGTCATCCTCTCAAACCTCCCCGCCGATCTTGCGGACATATTCCAAAACATCACCGGATCGCCAAAATGAAGTCTTCCCCAGCTTAACCGGTGCGGGAAAGACTCCTTTGGAGATCAGGTTGTAAATCTGTGTCTTGGATACCGGGAAGAACTTCTGGACTTGCCGGAGACGGAGAAGGTGAGGGATTTCGAGGGGGAGAGAGGTGATACTAGTCCGCATAGGGCCATAAACGTCCTTTGAGGCCCTTGCAAGTCCAGCGTCTTTTAGGATACGCTAAAAGACACGGAGGAATTGCAATGCCTCTGTTTTTTGTGTGCCCCTCTTCATCGTCACTCGCCAAAGTAATCCGATGAAGAGGGCTTTTTTATGCCCAGAGTAAACCGTGCAGGTCCGTCCGGGACTGGTATGAACGGAAAATAGCGGTTGTTGGGCGCACTTGCAAGTTTTATATCTGTGGAAAAGGCTTTGAATACCCTGTGGATTTCTCTATTTGTGCGATTTTTTTGATAATTAAAAACTTTTTGTTTTAACGAAGGATCATCTACCACGTCTCAGTTTTATAACAATGCACACACTCTATATTGCCAATTGTTAATACTCTTCCCATTCTCAAATAAGAGACTACATTTGCCATATGGCAAAGAGTGTTCACAGATGTGCACACCTCTCTATCCATCCGCGATTACGGCGACGGAATATTTCATCTGAAAAGAACGCGCTATTAGCGTATCAGTTAATACCGTAAGGTATCATACGTTAGAAACACGCTCGGCAGGGTTATATCCGCTTCAGTTCGTCCAGATAGTCTGCCCACCGCTGCATCATGTCGACCCGCTCAGAAAGCCGCACGGCATGATTGTAGGATGCTCTGACCTTGTTCCGTTCCTTGTGTGCAAGCTGGAGTTCGATCAAGTCAGGATGAAAACCAAGCTCGTTGAGAAGCGTTGAAGCCGTGGCCCTGAATCCATGTATGGTCATTTCTCCGGGGGCGTATCCCAAACGCCGCAATGCCGCCGTCAGGGTTACATCACTTAATCCTCGCCCTGAATCCTGCGGAGAAGGGAAAACCAGATCGCTATACCCCGTAACCAGCTTCACATGTTCCAGCAGCGCAACGGCTTGCCGTGAGAGAGGAACAACGTGCGCTTCTTTCATCTTCATTCGCTCGGCAGGGATGCGCCATTCCTTGGCGGCGAGATCAACCTCTGTCCACCTCGCCCCTCTCAGTTCACCAGAACGCACGAAAACAAGCGGGAGGAGCTTCAAGGCGCACTGGACGACGAAAGCCCCTCGATACTCGTCTATGGCCCGGAGTAGGCTACCCACGGCCTTTGGATCAATGATGGTGGCGTGGTGACGCTTCACCCTCGGCGTAAGCGCACCGCGGAGGTCACGACACGGATCAGATTCGATATACCCAGAGGCCACGGAATAACGAAAAACCATAGAGGCCAGCCCGCAAACACGATGAGCCGTTTCGAGTATCCCGGCCTCTTCCAATCTGCGGAGTGGTTCGAGGACATCCTGAGGGCGAATCTCGGCGACAGGGAGACTTCCAAGCGCGGGGAAGAGGAAACGCTCAAGGCGGTTCATGTTGTCCCGAGCATGCCCTTCTGTCCATGTCCGGGCGTATTTTTCATGCCATTCTCGGGCCACTACCTCAAACGTCCGTGCCGCAACCTCAGCCATCAACCGTCGTTCCTTGTTTTCCTGCGCCGGATCAATGCCGTCTATGATCTTCTTGCGGAGAATAAGAGCCTTTTCTCGCGCCTCCTTCAAGGAAACTTCGGGGTAACTCCCTATCCGACCGATAGTATTTTGCTTCCCATTCCGGGTGTATTTGAACTGCCAGCACTTTTTCCCGCGAGCCGTAATACGCAGCAGCAACCCACCGCCATCGTAGAGCTTTACGATTTTCCCTGTGGGCTTGAAGGTACGAATTTGGGTATCGGTCAAAGGCATGTCCACAAACTCCGAAAGAGGGGTAACAAAAACGGTTGACGATTCTAGATACCCCTGAATGACACCACAAAACAAGTGGCTTACTGTGTACGACTCTGGTCTTTCACGGACAAAAAGAAAGACCACAACGCCTTAATTATCAAGGTGTTGTGGTCTAAAATGAACTATTATGGACTAGAGTTTGGCGGAAGGGGAGGGATTTGAACCCCCGGACGCCTCACGACGTCAACGGTTTTCAAGACCGCCGCATTAAGCCGCTCTGCCACCCTTCCGCGGCGTGCCGTTCTGTAAACGGACGACAGATAGTGACGTCATAAAGCGGAGCGCCGCGTGGGTCAAGAAAAAACCGTTTTCCGCCGTATCCGACCCTGCGTTTCCACTCCGCCCCCGCCTCGCCGCGGCGTTTCCTCTTTCTTTCGTTTTCGCTCGAATTCCGCATCTTTTTTTACGTTTTTTTAGCCTTTCCAACGGGATTGATATATTGTATCTTATGACGATTTTGACAGAATTCGCATAGTTTAGGAAAAAAAGCACATTTCGGGCATGATAAAAAATCCTGCAAAAGGACCACGTTCCGAAAAACGCTCTTGGGGAGCCTTGCGGCTTCCTCCGCTTTTTTTGCCGGGCGATTCCGTCAGGACGGCATGTTCGGCCGATAGTCGTCGGCCGGGCCCGCACGTTTCCAACCGCTTGCCACGGCTTGCGCCTTGACACGTGTTCGTCCGGTCGCCTACACCATGATGACGGTGGAAAAGCGCGTCCGTTTCCTTGTGAAGGAACGAACGCCAGGACGGTTTTCCCTGTCCCGTGATGGTAGCGGCCAAGAGGCGAATGGTTTTCAGCAACACAACCATTTCAAGAGGCGAAGGGTATGGAGGAAAGGCAGAACAACGCGCCTTCCCACGAGAAGGCTCGCAGCCTGGCCAAACGATTTGAATTCGGTCCCGCACCGTTCATCGTCGGTCTTGTCGCTGCGCTCGTGTTTGGCTGGTGGATTTTCCCGGAACTTTTGTTCAGCAGACAGGATCAGCCCGTGCTGTTCAGCCACGAGACGCATCTGAAGGATGCCTCTCTGGACTGTTCCGTCTGTCACCATTTGCGCGCGGACGGAACCTTCGACGGCCTGCCGACCACGCAGGACTGTGCGGTCTGTCACTCGCAGCTGCTCGGCAAGAGCAAGGCGGAGCGGGTTTTCTTCGACGAATACGTCAAGAAAAACAGAGAAGTGGACTGGAAGGTCTACCAGAAGCAGCCCGACAACGTCTTCTTCAGCCATGCCGTTCACTCGCTGAACACCTGCAACAACTGTCACAGCTTCTCCGAGCGGGAACTCTGTTCCACCTGTCACCTCGACGTCACCGCGAGCAAGAATCCTCCGGTGTTCCGCGAGAACAGGCTATCCGGCTACAGCCAGAACACCATGAAGATGTGGCAGTGTGAGGCATGTCACGCTGATCCCA
Source organism: uncultured Bilophila sp. (assembly GCA_959604115.1). Taxonomy (GTDB): domain Bacteria; phylum Desulfobacterota; class Desulfovibrionia; order Desulfovibrionales; family Desulfovibrionaceae; genus Bilophila. Next base: position 16,448 of record CAUHBW010000016.1, read on the forward strand.
ACCACCTTGGCAGCACCAATGCCAGCAACGCATGCTTTGTCTGCCACAAGTGAGGAGACGCCAATGCTTGACAGACGAGGCTTTTTGAAATTCATCGGCGGGGTCGCCGTGGGTACGCTGGCGACTCCTGTGGTTTGGAAGGGATTGGACGACATCTCCATCTGGTCGCAGAACTGGCCGTGGATTCCCTCCCTGCAATACGGCAATCATGAAAACACCTATGTCCGCACGGTGAGCAAGATGTGCCCCTCCGCGGCGGGCACCAAGATCCGCCTTGTCGGCGACCGCCCCGTGCGCGTGCTCGCCGATCCCGAGAGCCCTCTCGGCGGCGGCGTTTCCGCGCTCGCCGAGACCGAAGTGCAGATGCGCTACAGCCCGGCCCGCCTGAAACGCCCGCTGCTCCGCAACTCCGACGGCGGCTATCGGGAAATCGGCTGGGAAGAAGCCGAAAGGCTGCTTCACGACAAACTCGCCGCCGCCCGGGTCCGCAAGAACGGGCATGACGGCGTGGTCTGCATCTCCGGCGACGAAAACGGCACCATGACCGAACTGCTCTCCGGCTTCTCCGCCCAGATCGGAGGCCGCTGCTTCCTCATGCCGAGCGACGCCCTGAGCACCGCGCAGGCGTGGTATCTCATGGGCGGACGCGGGCGCGCCGGTTTCGACTTCCCGAACAGCGACTACGTGCTGGCCGTCGGCGCCAACGTGCTGGAAACATGGGGCACCGTGGTCGCCAACCGCCGCGCCTGGGGCAACGCCCGTCCTGCGGACGGCGAACCCGCCATGCGTCTGGCCTACGCCGGCCCCATGCAGAACAACACCGCCGCCGGGGCCGACCTCTGGCTGCCGATCAAGCCCGGCACGGAACTCTTCCTGCTGCTCGGCGTCGCGCACCAGCTCATCAAGGACGGCGTGGCCGCTCCGGCCCCCGGCCTGGACGCGCTCCGGGCGCTCGCCGCGCCGTGGACCGCGGAAAAGGTCTGCGCGATCACCGGCCTCATGCCGGAACGCTTCGCCGCCGTGCTCGACGGCCTCAAAAAGGCCAGGAAGCCCCTCGTGCTCGTCGGGTCCGACATGGATCAGGGCGGCGGGGCCGGTCCGGCGCGCCTCGGCATCGCCGTCAACATGCTTCTCGACCGTGTGAACAAGGAAGGCGGGATGCGCATCGTCCCGCTGGCTCCAGCCGTCGTGAAGGGCGCGGCGAGCCCCGCCGCGCTGATGCAGGCCGATCTCGTGGGCTACGCTTCCGAAATGGCGGAAGGTCGCATGCCCGAAATCGACGTGCTGATGGTCTACGAAGCCAACCCGCTCTACTCCCTGCCCGGCAAGGACATGGACGCTATCTTCAAGAAGAGCGGCTTCTCCGTGGCCTTCACCTGCTTCTTCGACGAAACCGCCCGCCGCTGCGATCTCGTGCTGCCCAACGCCCTCGGCCTCGAACGCTATGACGACGTGTCGCACCCCTTCGGGTACGGCAAGTTCCTCTACGCGCTCGTCCAGCCCGTGGCGGAACCGCTGTATCAGGCCCGCCCCGCCGGTGAAATCCTCATCGACATGGGCCGCAAGCTCGGGCTCGACCTCGGCGTCACCGACGTCGTGGGCATGCTCAAGGCCAAAGCCTTCGGCATCGGCGCCGACTGGGGTTCCCTCAGCGAAGGCAAAGCCTATGAAAGCGACATCGTGGTGCCCAACAAGACCCTCGCCTACCGTTTCGGCCCCGAAGACGCCAAAATGGTCGAGACGATGGCCGCCGCCGTTTCCGGCGCCGCCTCCGGCGAGCTTTCCGTGGCGTTCGTGAGCAAGCTCGCCCTCGGCACCCCGGATACCGCCATCCCGCCCTTCAACACGAAGACCATCACCAACGACGAACTGGTGAAGAACACCCTCGTCGCCGCCGTCAACGGCGCCACGCTCAAAAAGCTCGGCCTGTACGAAGGCAGCCGGGTGGTCCTCTCCAACAAGGCCGGGAAGGTGCTCGCCGTGCTCCGCGTCTTCGAAGGCGTCACCAACGATACCGTAGCCCTGACCATGGGCTTTGGACATACGGCTTTCGGCGAGTTCAACGACGGCAAGGGGATGAACGTCATGGACCTGGCCGCGCCCGTTTCCGAGCCCGGTTCCGGCCTCACCGTCTGGAACGCTGTCCGCGTGAACGTCGCCCAAGCATAAGGATTCGTAATCATGTCCGAAGTGAAAGAATTCGATATCAAATGGACGATGGTCGTCGATCTTGACAAGTGCACGGGCTGCGGCGCCTGCATGGTGGCCTGTCAGGCCGAAAACAACGTCGCTCCCAACCCCGACGGCACGAACAAGGTCCGCTCCATCAACTGGATGAAGGTTTACCGTCTCACCAACGGCAAACCGTTCCCCGAACACGACACGGCCTATCTGCCCCGCCCCTGCATGCAGTGCGGCAAACCTTCCTGCGTGTCCGTCTGCCCCGTCGTCGCCACCGACAAGAACGAGGAAGGCGGCATCGTCAGCCAGATTTACCCTCGCTGCATCGGTTGCCGGTACTGCATGGCCTCATGCCCCTACCATGCCCGTTATTTCAACTGGTATGATCCGATCTGGCCGGAAGGCATGGAAAAGACCCTCACCCCGGACGTCTCCGTCCGTCCCCGCGGCGTCGTGGAGAAGTGCACCTTCTGCCACCACCGCTGGATGATGGCCAAGGACAAGGCCATCGCCGAGGGCCGCAACCCCTACGAACTGGCCGACGGCGAATACGTGACCTCCTGCACCGAGGCCTGCCCCAACGGGGCCATCTCGTTCGGCGATTCCAAAAATCCCGAACACAAGGTGTACGAGCTGATCCGCAGCCCCTACGCCTTCCGCCTTCTGGAGCGTCTGGGGACCGACCCGCAGGTGTACTACATGAGCCGCCGCGAATGGGTCCGCCGCCAGGGCGACAACTACCTGGAAAACGAAAAGACCAAGGGGTAGGTCAATGGAAGCGAAAAACTACAACCAGCCCGTCGACGCCGCCCTCTTCCCGGAAGGGTGCCCGCGTTGTTCGCTGCTGAAATTCCTGCTGCATCTTGTTCCCGTGGCCCTCGTCGGCCTGTGGGGGGCCTACGCGGCCTTCCGCGTGCTGGCGCACGGCCTCGGCGAGACCGGCCTTGACGACTACTTCGGGTTCGGCCTCTGGATCACTTTCGACCTCGCCGTCATCGCCCTCGGCGCGGGCGCGTTCTTCACCGGCGCGCTGCGCTACCTGCTGAACATCGACGCCCTGAAGAACATCATCAACCTGACGGTCGTGGTGGGCTTCCTGTGCTATTCCGGGGCCATGCTCGTGCTCGTTCTCGATATCGGCCAGCCGCTCCGCGCGTGGTTCGGCTACTGGCATCCGAACGTGCACTCCATGCTGACGGAAGTCATCTTCTGCATCACCTGCTACTGCACCGTACTCATCATCGAGTACATCCCGCTCGCGCTGGAAAACCGGCAGCTGGCGAAGAACAGGATCGCCCACGCCATCGCCCACAACTTCCATCTCGTGATGCCGTTGTTCGCGGGCATCGGCGCGTTCCTGTCCACGTTCCACCAGGGCTCCCTCGGCGGCATGTACGGCGTGCTTTTCGCCCGTCCCTACATCCTGCGCGACGGCTTCTTCATCTGGCCGTGGACGTTCTTCCTGTACATCCTGTCCGCCGTGGGGTCCGGCCCCATGTTCACCGTGCTGGTCTGCACGTTCATGGAAAAGCTCACGGGCCGCAAGCTCGTCTCGTGGGACGTGAAGCAGCTCATGGGCAAGATCGCCGGGACCATGTTCACCATCTACATGGTGTTCAAGCTGATCGACACCGCCGGTTGGGTCATGGACATCCTGCCCCGCTCCGGCATGACCTTCGACCAGATGTTCCACGGCTGGATCTACGGCAAGTGGCTCCTGTTCATGGAACTGGTGGTCTGCGGCGTGATTCCCGCCTACCTGCTCTTCTCGAAGAAGTGCCGCTCCAACCCCGCGCTGTTCTACACGGCGGGCCTGCTCGCCTGCATCGGCGTGACCATCAACCGCTACGTCATGACCGTACAGGCCCTCGCCATCCCGGTCATGCCCTTCGACACGTGGGAATTCTACACTCCCAACTGGGCCGAATGGGGCGCGTCCTTCATGGTCATCGCCTACGCGTGGTTCTGCCTCGCGTTCTCGTACCGCTATCTCCCCATGTTCCCGCAGGAGCGTGAACTGAACAAGTAGCAAGACCGGAGAGAGGGAGGCCCTTCTTCAGAAGGCTTCCCTCTCCCTTCCCCGGCCCCTCTCCCAAGACTTTCCTGTTTTGAATCGGTGAGGTTCAAAGGGAGTTTCCGCATGCTGACGCTGCGATCCGCCGGATTGCAGCGTTTGCCGTACCTGCCCCCGGAACGGGGAAAACCTCCAACCCCTTTTCTCCATGACTATTCCCTACGATCTGAACATTCTTGATCTGGTTCTCCTTGCGGTCATCGCTCTGTTCACGCTGCGCGGCGCGCTGCGCGGCTTTCTCGACGAAGTGGCGGGGCTGGTGGGCATCCTCGGCGGCGTCTGGCTGGCGGGACGCTACTACGGAGAGTTGGGCCGGATTTTCTCGCACTACACGTCCTCGCAATGGGTCTACATCGTCGCCTACGTACTGATCCTGTGCATGGTGATGTTCGTCATCAGCATGTTCTCCCGCGCTCTGCACTCGTTCCTCAAGATGGCCTACGCCGACTGGATCAACCATCTCGCCGGAGCGGCGGTCGGCGGGCTCAAGGGCTTCCTCATTTGCGCGGTCATGGTGTCCCTGCTCACCTACTTCATCAACGACGCCGATTTCATCAAGACATCCCGCATGGTTCAGCCCATCAAGGAGCTTGTCGTCGTCTTCAAGCAGGCTTTGCCCGAGCAATACCGGAGGTAGAACAGAAAAAGATTGGAGGGGGGAAGGGGAAACT
>CAUHBW010000017.1 GCA_959604115.1 uncultured Bilophila sp.
AACCTTTCTCCAGAAAGGTTCCCCTCCCTTCCCCAATCTTCCTCTCTTTTCCCTTTCACATGCCTTCAGCCTCGCGAAGCGTCTTCCACTCGGGATCGTCGGTGACGTAGCGGGGGCGTTCGGCGAGCACCTTGGCCTTGTCGCCGTAGCCGTAGAGGGCCGCGATGGTGGCGATGCCCTGTTCGTTGCCGCCCCGGATGTCGAGCGGCGTATCCCCGATCATGACCATCGAGGCCGGAGCGAGAGCGTGGCGATCCATGAGGAGCCGGATGATTTCCTTCTTGGAAAGCTGGCGGCCCGGCAGGGAATCGTTGCAGGCCACGCCGTCGAAGAAGGGGAGGAGGCCCTTGATCTCCAGCATCCGAAAGGCCGCGGCCTCCGGCTTGTGCGTGGCGACGAACAGACGGCGACCCTCGGCGCGCAGGCGTTCGAGCAGGGAGACGATGCCCGGATACGGGCGGCTCTTGGGGAACGTGCCCCCAAAATACAGATCGCAGAACGCGGCGACGTGCCGGGCGAGCTTGGCGTCCGACGCGTCGGGGCAGACCTTGCGGAAAATGCCCTCCAGCGGCGGGCCGATGATGGACAGCTCCATGTGCGGGACCGGATCGCCTGCGGCGCGCAGCACCGAAGCGATGGCGTCGAGAATGTCCGGCGCGCTGTCCGTGAGCGTGCCGTCCAGATCAAAAAGAACGGTCGAATAGGGAAGTTGCTGCATGAACGGGACTCCTTGAAAGGCCTGAAAGGCGGTTTGTACCCCAATCCCGGCGGGGACACAAATCCGTCATGAAGGAACGCCGCGGAGGGAGGAGCCGCTGGGGCGGAGTTCGTACGGGAGGATTGTTGTCTCTCGGTAACGACAGGGAAATGCTTTTGAGGCAACGGGGATGCGCGCACGGCTTCCGCAGAGCGGCGCATTGGGAGCCGCGCGATGGGGAAGACGTTTCCCGGCACTATCAACGCGCGCGGAAAACAACGAAGGCCATTTCAGCCTTTTGGGCGCCAATGTTTTTTTGCGGACCGACATGCTTGCGGGCAAAACGGGTTTTCCGGGACGAAATCCACATGGTTCGCCCATTAACGAAAAAAAACGAACGAGTGGTCGTTTCCTCTCTATAAGATTGTTAATCTCTTTTTACATTGACAGAAAGCTGAATTCGTCAGTAATGAAAAAAGAAACATGATATTTCGACAAAAGATCCGCTGAGAGATGTGCCATCAAGGGATGTCTTTTTCTTGCCTTGGGAAGCCCGCGCCGAGTTCACCTGTTGCTCTTGAGTTCGTCAGGATGGTTCATGAAAAGGTTTTTTTTTCTCTTTTCCTTTCTGGGAGCGTTGTGCATTCTCGTATGGCTGATAGTGTTCCCTCAGCGATACCGGCCGTTCGTGTATGAATATCCCGATGAAAAGAACACGCAGATCACGTTTTTCGGATTTAAATGGGAAACGGAGAACGTACTGACCATCGAGCAGTTGATCACGGAATTCATGCAGCAGAACACGACGGTCAATGTCCTGTACGAAAGCATCAAGGGAAGAGAGTTTTTCCCTGTTCTGAAAAAGCGTATGGAGACGGGAAACGGCGACGATGTGTTCATGATCGATCGGGATACGCTCATCACGCTTTCGCAGCGAGGGGATCTCGTCGATCTTTCGGACTTGCCCGAACTCAACGCCTACTCCGACATGGCTTTGTCCCAGATACGGGAAGAGGACGGATCCGTTTTCGCTCTGCCGACCAGCGTTTCCGCATTCGGACTTTACTGCAATCTGGAACTGTTGGAGAAACATGAGGTCGCGGTTCCCAGAAACAGGGCGGAGTTTCTTGAGGCGTGCAGACTGTTCCGCGAGGCGGGCATCACGCCCATAGTGGCGAACAACGACATTTCGCTGAAAACCCTTGTGATGGCGCGGGGACTGCCCGAGCTGTACGCCTCCGGGGAGCGGGGCTTCGCCGCGATCAACGCGGGCGAGCTTCCGTTGAGCACGTATTTCCGCAGCGGGTTTGAGCTGTTGGAATACCTGTGCGAGCGGGGATACATCGATCGGAAGCGCGCTCTGGTTACGGAAAAGACCCGGGACGACCTTGTCGATTTCGCCAAAGGGGAATCGCCGTTCATGCTCACCGGCGTGTGGGCGTCCGTCCGGCTGAGGAACATGGCGAAGTTTCCGTATTCGATCGTCGCCTATCCGGTTCAGGAAGACGGAACCACGCTCGTCGTCAACATCGACACCCGGATCGCGCTCAATGCGCACGGGAAGCACCTTCCCGAAGCCAAAGACTTTCTGCGCCATATGATCCGTCCCGGTTCCGTCAACCGGTTCTGTCTCGGGCAGGCGTCCTTCAGCCCGTTGAAGCATCTTCCTCCCTCCTCGCCCCGCCTTGAAGCCATTGGAGAAAATCTCGAGAACGGACGGCTCGTTTTCGGAGCGGACAGGCGGTTCGCCTTTCCCATCTGGGAAATCGGGCGGGCGGCCTCCCTCAGCATCCTTGAAGGCGCGACGGCGGAGCAGGCCCTCAGGCGTCTTGACGAAGCCGTGGCCTCGGCTCTTTCGGGAGGCGGCGCATGAAAAAGCCCTTTTCGCCCATCAAGGAGAACGGATATGTGATGGGAGCGATTCTGCTCTCGGCATTGCTGATGATCTTTTTCGCCTTGTCGTTCATTCGGACGGTGCAGGAGGCCCTGTGGAACAACGCCGTCAGAAACCTCATCGAAACGACGGAGCAGGGGGCCAATGCGCTGGAAAGGGCGCTGAAAAGGGACAAGGAAATACTCTTCACTCTGTCTCGGGAAATCGACGAGTTCGGCTCGGACGAGACGGAAGCCATCTGCGAGAAGCTGCGGCGGTTCGCGCCTCCCGGCCTTTCCATCCAGTTCGTAACGGGGAAGAATGGGGGGTGCGGGGTCTCCGTCGAGAATCTGTCGAAGAACGTCGCTGCGGTGTTGAACGATCCCGCGGCGGAGAGCGGCATCCTCGACCCGCACATCAGCCCCGTGACGGGACGGCGCGTCCTCAGCGCGTACGTCGCGGTCACGCTCCGGGACGGAAAGCGCGGGCTCATTCTGAAAAACACCCCCATCGAGGAGCTGTACAACAAATATTCGCCCGCCTTCTACAACAATGCCGGGTTCTGCTATACCATCAACGGATCCGGGGACATCATCCTCCGTTCGCTCCACCCCGCCAGCAACAAGAGCTTCGTCAACCTGTACGACGTGTTCGGTTCTCAGGTGGAAAACGATCTCGAAGGACTGAAGCAGAAGATAGGGCAGGGGAAAACCGGGGCGATCCTTTTCCGGCGAGGGCATCAGGAGGAGGTGCTCTGCTATACTCCGCTGGATTTTCACGACTGGTATTTCGTTTCCATCACGCCCAACGACGTGATCATGCAGGATGCGAACGCCATTCTCAGGAAGGCCTTCATGTTGTGCGGCATCGCCATCGCCTGTCTCCTGTTCGTCGTGAACATCTATCTGCGCACGAGGGAGCGCTACGACAACGAGGCGCAGTATCGGGAGGCCATCGTTTCCAATGCCGACGTCGCGTTTTCCTTCAACGTGACCCGCGACGGCATTGAGACGATTTTGTGCTCCAACGGCGTGCTGGACAAGGCCATGTCCTGGTTCCCTTCCCTTGCGTCCGTCTCGTTCAGCGATTTCATCCGAAAATGGGCGGACGAGTGTCTCGTCGCCGAGGACAGGCAATCCGTCCTCGAAAAAATGGACTTGAAGTGGCTCCGCGAACTGTTCGACGCCGGGAAGCGTGAAGACGATCTGGAATACCGGCTTCTTTCTGATGGGGAGCATCCCATTTTCATGAAGCAGAACATCATCCTCACCCGGGATGAAAAGACGGGGGACGTGCTCGGGCTTCTCCTCGCCAAGGACGTCACGGAGACGCGGTTGCAGGAGAGCCTGTACATGCAGGCCCTGAAGGACGCCTGCGAAAGCGCGAATCAGGCGAACAAGGCCAAAAGCGAGTTCCTGTCCAGCATGTCGCACGATATCCGCACGCCCATGAACGGCATCGTGGGCATGACGGAAATCGCCAAGGCCAACGTGGGCAACACGGAAAAGGTGCTGGACTGCCTTTCCAAGATCACCCGTTCGTCCCGGCTGCTGCTCGATCTCATCAACGAAGTGCTCGACATGTCCAGAATAGAGAGCGGCAAGCTCTCCGTGAACGAAAGCGAGTTCAACCTTGCGGAACTGGTGGAAAACCTGCTCATGTCCATCCAGCCGCTCGTGAGGCAGAAAGGGCACGAGCTGCACATCCGCCTCAACAACGTCCTCCACGAAGACGTCATCGGCGATCCGCTGCGTCTCCAGCAGGTTTTTCTCAATATCCTGTCCAACGCCATCAAGTATACGCCCGACGGCGGGGTCATCGACGTCTGCATCACGGAACTCCATGACAATGCCCAACCGTACGCAACCTATCAGTTCGTGTTTACGGACAACGGGATGGGCATGACGCCCGAATTTCTGAAGCGGGTGTTCGTGCCTTTCGAGCGCGCCGACGAAGCCCGCGAGAAGAAAATCTCCGGGACCGGGCTCGGCATGGCGATCACGCGCAACATCGTGTCGCTGCTCGGCGGCGAGATCTCGGTCGCCAGCGAACCGGGAAAGGGAACGACGTTCACGGTGTTGCTGCATCTGAAGAAGCAAATCCGACGCGAGGACATCGTGCGGGAGCTGCAGGGCCTTCCCGTCCTCATCGTGGATGACGATCAGGTCGTCTGTGAAAGCGCCTGTCTGATATTAAACAGCGCCGGGGTGTGCGGCGAATGGGTATCGAACGGAGAAGAGGGCGTCGAGCGCGTCAAGCGGGCGCGCGAGGAGCGGAACGAGTATTTCGCGGTCATCGTCGACTGGAAGATGCCCGGCATGGACGGCGTCGAGGTGACGAGGCGCATTCGTTCCGAAGTGGGATCGACCGTGCCGGTGATCATCCTTTCGGGGTATGACTGGTCCGAAATCGAACGGGAAGCCCGTCAGGCCGGGGTGGACGCCTTCATCACCAAGCCGCTGTTCCGTTCCCGTCTGCTGTACGTGCTTGAACAGTTCGTCACGCCCCAGCGGGGCGGCGAGACGGTGCAAACGGACAAGACCCCTCCCGCCGATTTCAGCGGCAAGCGCATCCTGCTCGTGGAAGACAACGAGCTGAACATCGAGATCGCCCGGGAACTTCTTGAAATGACGGGAGCCGTCGTCGAGGAGGCGCTCAACGGCGAATTGGCCGTCGAAGCCGTGCGGAAAAGCCCCGAGAACCATTACGACGTCGTGCTCATGGACATCCAGATGCCGGTGATGGACGGCTACGCGGCCGCCCGGGCCATAAGAAAGCTGCCGCGCGGCGACGTCGGGAGCCTCCCGATCCTCGCCATGACCGCGGATGCCTTCGTCGAAGACGTCCAGCGGGCGCAGGATGCGGGCATGGACGCCCATATTCCGAAACCTCTGGACTTTACGCTTCTCTACCGCGTCCTGACTCACTGGCTGAAAGAGGTGGAGCGGCGACCGGCCTCTTGAGGGGCGGGCCGTTTAGGAAAGGGGCGGCCCGGATGCGGGCGGGCATGAAAACGGGATGCGGGAACGGATTTCCCCATCCCGTTTTCGCGTCTTTCCGGCTCGCCGCATCAGTCCGCGTTTTCCGGCATGGTTTTGGTGCGGAACCCGTATTGGCGCAGTTTGAGGTACAGGGTCGACCGCTTCATGCCGAGAATCTGTTCGGCGCCTTTTTCGCCGCTGATGCGGCCTCCCGTTTTGTTCAGGATGTATTGAATATACCGCTTTTGCAGTTCCTGAAGCGTGGGGGAGTCCGCATAGAGGGAGGGTTCCGCCGCTTCGCCGGGGCGGTTTTCCTGATGGAGCGGGCCGACCGCCAGATCGAACGGGCCGTTCGTATAGAGGATGACGGCGCGTTCCACCGCGTTCCGCAATTCGCGGAAGTTGCCGGGCCAGGCATAGCTGGAAAGGCGGCGGAAGGTTTCCGCGTCGGGGCAGGGAACCTTCTTGCCGTAGCGCCGGGCGAAGTGGCTGGTGAAGGCGATGACGAATTCTTCCATATCCTCGATGCGCTCGCGCAGCGGCGGGATTTCTATGGGCACGACCGAGATGCGGTAATACAGGTCCTCCCGGAAGGAGCCTTCCCGCACGGCGCGGAGCAGATCCCGATTGGTCGCGGTGATCAGCCGGAAGGAGGAATGGTGTTCCTTGGTCCCCCCGACGCGCATGAAGCGGTGCTCCTGAAGCACGCGCAACAGCTTGATCTGCATGTTCATGGGGATGTCGCCCACTTCGTCGATGAACAGGGTCCCGTTGTCCGCAAGCTCGAAAAGGCCGCTTTTCTGGCCGACGGCTCCGGTGAACGCGCCTTTTTCATGCCCGAACAATTCGTTTTCAAAGAGGTTTTCCGGAATGGAGGCCGGGTGGATCGCCACGAAGGGGCCTTTGCAGCCGCTGTTCCTGTGGATGAAGTTCGCCATGACTTCCTTGCCCACGCCGGTTTCCCCGAGCAGGAGCACGGCGGCCCCCGTCGCCGCGACGACTTTGGTGCGTTCGAGGCAATGGCGGAAGGAGGGGCTCTTTCCCCACAGTTCGAGCTTTTCCTGCTGCGCCATGTCCGTGACGGCGTGGATCTGGCGCACCTGCGCGCTCGTGTTGCGGGCTTCCACAAGGCGCAGCGCGCCTTTCAGCTCCGAGGCGCAAAAGAGCCCTATGCGGCGCAGCTCGTCCGGGAGGCATCGGGGGATCCGGCTGTCGCTCGCGGCACTGTCCGCGTAGAGCAGCCACGGCGTGCCGTCGGGCAACCGAAAAGGGAGGCATACGGCGTCAAAACCGTTCCATAGGGCGGAGAAAGGCTCTTCCCGCTCGATATGTTGCCGGATAAGCTTGCGGTTTGAGGCAAAGAGAGTGCCTTCCATTTCAGTGTCGGAAAGGTTGCACGAGCCGGGGCAGGAAAGTTCTCCGCGCACCAGCCGGAACAGGGCCGTGCGTTCCGCGTGGAAGCTTTTGCGCATGCAGGCGGAAAGCTGGCAACAGAATTCCTTCAGCGTCTCCCAGTCGGAGATGGAGCCGATTTCCTGACAACAGAGGTCGAAGAGCCTTCCCTTCTCTTCCAGAGCGGACGGGGCGGCGGGCTTGGTGGCTTGCAGCCCAAGACGGTTGAGGAGGGCGCAGGCCGCCTTTTCCGCCTCCTCGGCTTCGTCCGTGCGTCCGAGACGGTGCAGGACGGCGGCCCGCCGTCGTTGCGTGAGGCCGCACTCGACGGGAGTCTTGCCTTCTTGGAGGATGGCAAGGCTTTTGTCCAGCAGGAGAAGCAGGCTTTCCGGGCTTTCGCCCTGTTGTTGCTTCAGGAGCGCCTTGAGGCGCAGGGCATGCCCCCGCATCATGGCGCTTGGGCTGGTTTCCGCCTCGGCGAACAGGGCTTCCGGGTCGATGCCGGGCAGGGTCGGATAGCCTCTTCCGGCGTAGAGCACGCCGAGTTCCAACATCCACAGGTAATTGTACGAAAAGGAAAAGGAAGGGCTCCGTCTGGCGAGCTGCAGGGTGTTGGAGAGCAGCTCGTAGGACGTCTCCACCTTGCCCATGCGGGCATGACAGAGCGCCATGGCGGCGAAGGCCCGCAGCATCAGCTTGGGGTTGGCCGATATTGTGGAGCGGGCGACGACGGACTGGAGCAGATCCAGCGCGTCGTTCTCGCGGCGCATGTAGGCGTAGAGGACGCCCAGATGCTGCCTGTAGAGCATGCCCTGCATCGTCCGGCCCGCAATGTCTGCGGTGCTGATGGCGGACTTGAGCATCCCCACCGCGTGGGCGAAATGCCCCAGATACGCGGCGGAGGAGGACGCCTGCAGAACGAGCTGCGACTCCATGAGCGGGAGAACGGGTGTATGGGTACTTTTTTGAAACACCTCATACGATTCCAGCGTTTGCTGGAAGTTCCCCTGAAGGAAGTGCATGAGGACAAGGAAGGGAGTGGACCTCGTATACAGTTCCTTGTCGTCCAGCTCCCTGAGCAGGGTCATGGCGGAGTCGATGGCCGTAAAGGCTTTTTCGAAGCATGTGGTTTCGGCGAAAAATACGGCGTATCCATACGCGAACTTGAGGAGGGTGAGCGTGCGCTTGTCGCCCGCGGCGGAGGCGTATTCCGTGGCCTTCTTCATATGGACCGACGATTGGGCCACGTTTTTCGTGAAATAGAGAGCGGCGTCGTGCGCGGCAAAGGCGTAGGCGGTGAAGGCCCGCGTTTCCAGATCGTTCAGTTCCCGTTTCTGCCATTGCCGGAGCTGGTCGAGGAGCAGCTCCAGATACCCGGCGCTCCCGGCGGTATCCATCCTGTTGCACAACAGGCGCATGCGGCGGGTGCAGATTTCGCAGGCCGTTTCCGGCATGCCCGCCTCGCAGGCCGCGATCGCTTCGCCGAGCGGGAACCCGGTATCCGGAAAGAGCAGGCCGGAGCGTTGTTCCCGCAGTCGTTCCCGTCCGTCCGGGGTCAGACGCCAGACGTCTTCCTGCTGGACGATGAGCCCGTCGTCCTCAAGTCCGTGAAGGGCGACTTCCACCTGGACGGCGGGGCATTCCAGCATCTGGATGAGGACAAGGCTTGAGCACTCTTGTTTCAGCGACGACAGGAGCCACAGGATCATGAGCGTGGTGGATTCGTACACGGATAACCTTTTATCTATATACAATATTATTACTTTTTCGCATCCTAGCGTGAGGCATGCCCCGCGTCAATCCGGTTTTGCCTGTCAATGATAAAATTCTGGACGTCCCCCGTCCATGATTTGGAAAAGTCCAAGATCTGGACATGCCCTTCCTCCCCCGCCCGAAGCGTCCGGCGGTACTAAGTCCATTTATTCACTATCGAAATGCCTTTTTATCTAACATGGCATGAGGATTGCTTATTCCAAGACATCACCGCTTGGAGGAGGCTGCTCATGTTTTACGGATGGAAATTGGCGACTCTGGGATCTTCCGGCAACCTGTTGCTCCAGGGAAGCATTTTCTACGTCATGAACGCCTTTATCGAGCCGCTGGTCGAGCTGCACGGATGGAGTCGGGCGGGGATCGGGCTCAGCATGAGCTTCGCCTCCATAATGATGACGTTCAGCATGCCTATAGGGATTATTCTCACAAACCATGTGAGCATCCGTCTTCTCATGACGCTCGGGGCCCTCGTCGGCGGGGGCTGCTACATCGGTCTGGGCTATGTCCGGGAGTTGTGGCTGTTCAGCGCGCTGTCCGCCGTCGTATGGGTGAGCGGTCAGATATGCGGGGGCGTCGTCGCCACCATGCTCATGAACCGCTGGTTCGCCGCCTACCGGGGACGGGCCTTCGGGGTGGTCAATATGGGGTCTTCGCTGTCGGGGGCGTTCCTGCCTTTCTTCGCCCTGATCCTGATCGAAACGGTAGGGGTGACTTCGGCGTTCACGCTGCTTGGCGGGTTGGCCCTCATGCTTTCCCCGGTCTGCTGGAAGCTGATCCGCGACACGCCCGCCGAGATCGGCCTCTCCGTGGACGGCCTCCAGCGTCCCGTTCCGTCCCCGTCGAAGCATGGCGACGGATTTGTCCCCATCGGCTGGCGGAGCCTCGTTTCCAACCGCCGGATGTGGATCATCGGCCTTTCCTTCGGCCTCGGCCTGTTCGCGATGGGCGGCGTGCTGAGCCAGCTCAAGCCCCGTTTCGTCGACAGCGGCATGGATTCCTACGTCGCCATGACCTTCATGTGCATGACCGCCCTCTTCGGGGCCGCGGGCAAATACGCCTGGGGCTGGGCCTGCGACAAGACCACCCCGCTGTTCGCCGCAAAGCTGTTGTTCCTCTGTAACGCGCTTTCCCTCTCGTGCATCTTTCTGCCCCATTCCGTGTCCAACGTGGCCCTGTTCGTCATGGCCTACGGCGTGTGCATGGGGGGCCTGTGGACGGTATTCCCCGCGGTCGTCGCGTATGTCTACGGCAAGCGGCAATTCCCCTACGTGTACAAGTACGTTTCCCTGTTCGTCGCCGTGAAGGCGCTGGGGTATGCCGCGATAGGCATCTCGCACAGCGCCACCGGCAGCTACGACACGGCATACATGGTGATGGTCGGGCTCCTGCTGGCCGCATTCGCGGCGACAGCGACGCTCAAGGAGCGCGAAGCGACTGAATGCAACCTGTTTTCACTCTGTAACTGAGAGGGCTTTCGACATGGCAACAGCGACGCACGTGTATCGCAACGGGATTATCCTGACTATGGATTCAAGGGGGAGCCGGGCGCAGGCGCTGGCCGTCAGGGGTGAGACCATTCTGGCCGTGGGTTCCGACGCGGAGATCATGGCGCTTGCCGACAAGGATACCGTGGTCACGGATTTGCGGGGCCGGATCATGCTTCCCGGCTTCATCGACGGCCACAGCCATTTCGTAGGCGCCGGGCTGATGTTCGCCACGCAGCTCAATCTCGCGTCCCCTCCGGTCGGCGGCGTGAAGAACATCGCCGAAATCAAGGAGCTGGTCCGCAAGCGCGCCGCCGAAACGCCCAAGGGCGAATGGATTCTCGGCTACGGCTACGACGACACCGGCCTTGAGGATCAGCGTCATCCGCTGGCGGCGGATCTGGACGAAGTGGCCCCGGAACATCCGGTGCTGCTGCGCCATGTGTCCGGCCACCTGTCCGCCTGCAACAGCCTCGCGCTGGCGAAGGCCAACTACACGAAGGACACGCCCGACCCGGTGGGCGGCGTCATCCGCCGCGACGAGCACGGCAACCCCAACGGCGTGCTTGAGGAACCCCCGGCGCGCGAGCCCGTGTTCCGCCACATCCCCGCGCCCACGACCGAAGACTGGATGAAGGGCATCAAGGCCGCGTGCGACGCCTACACCGCCAAGGGCGTGACCACCGCGCAGGACGGCTTCACCGCGCAGGGCGACTGGGACGCGTTGTGCGAAGCGCACAGGCGCGGCGTTCTCCGCAACCGCGTGCAGATTTTGCCCGGCGTCAGGCGCATGGACATTTCGCAGTTCATCAACCATACGTCCGGCACCCAGATGACCGCCGACAGGAAGATCAGCCTCGGCGCGGCCAAGCTCCTCGCGGACGGCAGCCTTCAGTGCTACACCGGCTACCTGAGCAATCCGTACCACAAGGTCATCTATGATCTTCCCGACGGCCCGCACTGGCGCGGCTATCCGATGGAACCCTCCCAGCAGTTCATCGAGCAGGTCGTGAGTCTGCACCGGCAGGGCTGGCAGCTCGCCATCCACGGCAACGGCGACGACGCCATCCAGATGATCCTCGACGCCTACGAAGAGGCGCAGAAGCGGTACCCCCGCGCCGACGCCCGGCACATCGTCATCCACTGCCAGACCGTGCGCGAAGACCAGCTCGACCGCATCAAGCGTCTCGGCGTGGTGCCCTCCTTCTTTGTGGTCCACACGTATTTCTGGGGCGATCGCCATCACGACATCTTCCTCGGCCATGATCGCGCCGAGCGCATCAGCCCCCTCCGCAGCGCGCTGAAGCGCGGCATTCCCTTCAGCAACCATAACGATACCTTCGTGACGCCCATCGATCCGCTGCTTTCCGTATGGTCGGCCGTGAACCGGCGCACCAGCGGCGGCCGCGTCCTTGGTGAAAACCAGACCATTCCGGTCATGGAAGCGCTGCGCAGCGTGACCTCGTGGGCCGCCTATCAGGCCTGTGAGGAACACCTGAAGGGCAGCCTTGAACCCGGCAAGCTCGCCGACATGGTCGTCCTCGCGGACAACCCGCTGACGGTCGCCAAGGAAACCATCAAGGACATCGGCATCGTCGCGACGATCGTCGGGGACGAGATCGTCTACGGTTCGCTCGAATAAGCCTCTCCCTGTGACCGCCGGGGCGGAGGTTGTCCTTCCTTCCCCTCCGCCCCGGCTCCTTATCCGGAACGCCCGCTCATACGACAGAGAACGAAACCACGAGGAGATCATATGGAAAGCACTTTTTACCCCTATCTTGGAGCGCTTGGCTGGATCGGACTGTTCCTTCTGGTTGGAACCGTCATCCGCGCAAAGGTCAAGTTTTTCCAGAAGCTGCTGTTTCCCGCCTCGCTCATAGGCGGCATCATCGGCTTTATTTTCCTCAATGCGGGCTGGCTCGGCATACCGAGTTCCACCGGCTGGAAGACCATCACGCCGGTGGTGTTCAGCACGATCACCTTCCACCTGTTCGCCTTCGGCTTCGTGGGCATCGGCCTGCTGCAGGCCAAGAGCGGCACGGACAACAAGGTCGTGGTGCGGGGCGCCTTGTGGATCGCCCTCATTTTCGGCCTGCTGTTCTCGGTGCAGGCGCTGGTCGGCAAGGGGACCTTTGACGTCTGGAAGCTGCTGTTCGGCGGCGACTTCTTTACCGGCAACGGCTATCTCCTCGGCGCGGGCTTCACGCAGGGCCCCGGCCAGACGCAGGCGTACGCCAGCATCTGGGAATCCACCTACAAGATTTTCAATTCCATCAACGTGGGCCTCGCCTTCGCGGCCGTCGGCTTCCTCGTCGCGGGCGTCATCGGCGTGCCTCTGGCCTTCTACGGCATCAAGAAGGGCTGGGTTGCGGTCGAAGGCGGCGGCAATCTTCCTCAGCACTTCCTGCGCGGCCTCATGGACAAGGGCGACAACCCGGTCTGCGCCCGCAGCACCACGCATCCGGCCAATATCGACAGCGTGGCCTTCCACCTCGCGATCATGGCCGCCCTGTACGCCGCCGCGTATGCCTTCGGCGTATGGTGGCTGTGCAACATGCCCAAGGGCATCAACGGCCTCGGCATCGGCATGATCTTCGCGTGGGGCATGTTCTTCGCCATGATCGCCCGGAAGATCATGGGCAAGATCGGCATCCTGCATCTCATTGACGGTGAAACCACCCGCCGCCTGACCGGTTCGACCGTGGACTTCATGATCTGCGCCGTGTTCATGGGCATTCAGGTCCGCCAGCTTCAGGACGTGGCATGGCCTTTCCTCATCGCCGTGGTGCTCGGCAGCATCGCGACGCTGGTGATATGCCTCTGGTTCGGACGCCGTTCCCCCGAATACGGGTTTGAACGCGGCCTGACCCTGTTCGGCTACTGCACCGGCACGGCGGCCTCCGGCCTGCTTCTGCTCCGCATCGTCGACCCTGATTTCGATACGCCGGTCGCCGTTGAAGTGGGCCTCATGAACGTGTTCGCCGTCATTCTCTTCAAGCCCGTATCCTGGTCCATGCCGTTCGTTCCCGTGGAAGGCTTCCCCATGGTGTGGATTTTCGTAGGAATGACCGTGATAACCCCCATCGTGATGTATTTCCTCAAGATGATCAGGAAGCCCGCTTTCTAGGAGGTCGGGGGCTTCCCCCGAAGGGAAGCCCCCTTGTTCATACAGCCTTGTGCCGGATGCGGAATGAGGATGTTCGCCCGGCAGGAACCCTTAAACGGAAGGATGAAGCTATGAAGCGTCTCGTAACTCTGCTCCTCGCGGCCGGTCTGGTGCTCGGCGCGGCCACCGCGCAAGCGGCTGATTTCAAGATCTCCGGCTTGTGGCAGCACCGCGTGTCGTTTGCGGATCGTAATTTTGAAAAACACAACGGCGACGACAAGATGCGTGCCGCAAGCCGTCTGCGTACCCAGATCGACGTGATCGCCTCGGAATCCCTCAAGGGCGTGGTGTTCTTTGAAATCGGGCATCAGAACTGGGGCAGCGTCAACGAAGGCGCTTCGCTCGGCACGGACGGCAAGGTCGTCAAGGTCCGTTACAGCTATGTGGACTGGGCCATTCCGAACACCGACGCCACGGTGCGCATGGGCCTCCAGAAGTACACCCTGCCGAATTTCACCGGCATCGGTTCGCCCATTCTCGACGCGGACGGCGCGGGTATCTCTATCCATAACCAGTTCAACGACAATATCGGGACCAACCTGTTCTGGCTGCGTGCCGCCAACGACAACGATCCCGACAAGACGACCCATGACGCCCACGACGCGATGGACTTCATCGGTCTGACCGTGCCCATGACCTTCGACGGCGTGAAGGTCACTCCGTGGGGCATGGGCGGCATCATCGGGCAGGACAGCTTCAAGAACGGCAACTTCGACCTCGGCTCCATTGCCGCGAAGGGCATGTTGCCTCTGAAGGGAACCGCCGCCATTGTCGCGGACAGCGACAAGGATCACGGCAGCGCGTGGTACGGCGGCATCGCCGCGGACCTCACGTACTTCGATCCCTTCCGCTTCGCCTTCGACGCCGCCTACGGAAGCGTGGATCTGGGCACCAGCAAGCTTGACGGGCACTCGTTCGACGTGAAGCGCTCCGGCTGGTACGCGGCGCTGACCGCCGAATACAAGCTGGATTCCTGTACCCCCGGTCTGCTCTTCTGGTATGCCTCCGGCGATGACGACGATCCGTACAACGGTTCCGAACGCCTGCCCTCCATCGACCCCGACGTGTACGTCACCTCCTACGGCTTCGATGGCACCAACTACGGCGGGGCGGCTCAGACGCTGGGCTACGGCATCTCCGGCACATGGGCGATCATGGGCCGGATCAAGGACATCTCCTTTATGGAAGACCTGTCCCACGTTCTGCGCGTCGTGTACTATCAGGGCACGAACAATACCGAAATGGTCCGCAACAAGATGATCTCGAACCCGCAGGACAGCCAGTACAGCATGATCTACCTCACCACCGCGGACAAGGCCGTTGAAGTGAACTTCGATACGGAATACAAGCTGTACAAGAACCTGTCCCTGTTCGTGGAACTCGGCTACATGCGCATTGATCTGGACAAGGATCTGTGGCGCGGCGTCGGCTATGAAGCCAAGGAAAACAACTTCAAGGGCACGTTCAGCATCGGCTACAAGTTCTAGGCGTCCCTCCACGGAGGTTCGTCGGATCATGATCCGTTCGGCAATCCGCCTTCTCGGGGGCGGATTGCCCTTTCAGGCGTCCCGGGCGGAAGGAATGTCCCGCCGTTCGGGACGCCTGTCCTCGTTGTCCGAAGTGGTCTCGGGTGTTCCGCAGCGTTTCGAACCGCACGGGCGCGTCGAGCAGATCGTTTCGCCCGTCCGATAAGAAAAGAGCCCCGCATGCCGATTTCGGGCTCATGCGGGAGCGTCCCTCTTGGCGGCGTTGACGTTTTGGGCGTTGATCCGCGCGTCCTCCAGTGTCTTCTGCGTTTCGATATAAGGCGTCCTGCGGGAAGATATACGGTGCAGGTACCGCACGCGCTTGAGGGAACGGGACCTATATCAGGTCGGACTTCGTTCTCGCCCAGAATGCAGGGCCGTTCCGGTCCTCGCGTTTCACGGTGTACAGATCCATGTCGGCCTTCTGGAACAGGTTTTCCAGATTGCGCGCTTCTTCTCCCGACACGGCCCCGCCGATGCTCAGGCTGACGGGGATGGCCGTGCCTTCCATTTCCGGCGCAGATGCGCAAGGCGTTCGGTGACGGTGCGCAACGAACAGAACTCTTTCAGGAAAATGAGGAATTCGTCGCCGCCCTACCTGCCTATGACGTCTTCCCTGCTTCTTTCTTGAGGCAAGATGGAGCAGGTGGCGGATGCCTCTTGAGGGGCAAAAAGCGGCCTGCCCGCGCGTCGTCCGAAAGGGATACCGTGGGACTCGTTGCCGTCTGCTCGGACAATTATTGCATGCAACTCATATTCGTTATGGAATAGTTGAAATATGGTATCATTGATGCCGAAAGCGTCCTCATGCCGTTCCGCATTTTTCACGTCAAGGCGAATATCCGTTTGGGCCACTTTTGAGAACGTATCCATATAATTTCACTTGATTTTTATCTTTATAGCGTGTAGGGGAAACTCGAGTTGTCATAACCGCAGCCATTACTGGAGATTCTCATAATTGGACGACGCCGTTTTTATGGAAAAGACTGGAAAACATCTGTCCGTCCTCCGACGCCTGTATCTGGAGGTGGCCCTCATTGAGCCGGAGCATGGCGTCTGCCGGCTCCTCTCCGCCGACGCTTCGGGAACGTTCTTTCAGAACACGGAAGCGTTCGACGCCGCCTATGTCGGGGAGCTTGCCGGGCAACTCGTCGCTCCGGAAGATCGACGGAGCTTTTCCGATTTTTTCCATCCCCAGAACCTCCTTGCCCTCCGGCAGACCGGCTCGCCTCGTGAACTGCGTTTTTCGCGTATCTCCGGGCGGGAACGGCGGGCCGTCGTGGCATCGGCGGTTCCTTCCTCCGATCAGTGCGTGCTGTGCGCCTTCCGCTATGCCGATCCGCCCTGCGAACCGAAACCGGAAAGCATCTACCACACGTTTCTTCGGCAATTTCTGCAACTCCTCGAAAAGATGTTTGACGCAATCATCGAGCTGGACATGGAAACGGGCCGGGCCCGAGTGCTGCGGGCGGCGTCGTATGGCTGCGTGGGGAAAGACGAGTACGACTGGACGGAGTTTCTCGCGTTCTGCCGGACGGAAGGCGTCCATGAGGAAGACCGCGCCGCGCTGGTCGCTCTGCTTTCTCTGGAGACGCTCAGGCGGTTTGCGGGCGGCTCCGACGGCTACCGCAGCGCCGAAGCGCGTTTCTTGCGGAACGGCATCTATATCTGGGTGGAAATTCAGGGGTTCTGCATCCGCATGGAGGGAAAAACAAGGCTGCTGATTACGCTGTCCGATATCGACCAGAAGAAGCTGCTCCAGAGCATCGTCGATCGGTACGTGTATAAGAACTGCGACTATTTCATCTATCTGGATGCCAACAGAAACAGCTACATCATGTTCGGCAGCGGCGACAGCGGAACCCCTCTCCCTCCGGTTGTCTGCGACGATTACGCCACGGAACTCGTCAAGTACGCCCACGCCTTCGTCGCTCCCGAAGATGTGGAGATGACCATTCGGGAAATGCGGCTGGACCATGTTCTCGACCAGCTTGAGCAACATGGGGAACACGCCTTCAATGTGGGGATCATGGATCCGGTGCGCGGCTATACGCGGAAAAGGCTTCAGTATATCTATTACGACAGGCCCAACCGGATGCTTCTGCTTACCCGTACGGACATCACCAACATCTATGAAGAGGAAAAGGCGCTCAAACGGGCGAAACGTGAGGCCCAAACCGACTCGCTGACCGGCCTGTACAACCACAAGACGTCGTTGCGCCTCATCGGGGAGCGGCTTGCCGCATGTCCGGATGTCTCCGCCGCCGTATTGTTCGTGGATATTGACAATTTCAAACAGGTCAACGACCGGTTGGGACATCAGCGCGGCGACGAACTCCTCAGATCGCTTGGCGAGGCATTCCGGAGCGTTCTGCGTCCCACAGACGTTTTGGGACGAATCGGCGGCGACGAATTCATCGTTTTCCTTCCCGAGATGGCCGAGACGGATTCGGTCAATCACTGCGTGGAACGCCTGCGGGCGAGGTTTTCCGCTCTGCTGGACGATTCCTTGCGTTCCTGCGGCGTCACCTGCTGCATCGGCGTCGCCCGGTATCCCAAAGACGGCGGGGATTGCGCCACCCTGATCCGCAAGGCGGACGCCGCCTTGTACATCGGCAAACGCAGCGGAAAAAACCGGGTCGTTTTTGCGGGGCAGGTCGCCGCGCAAGGTTCTTTCGACCTTGAGCCGCCACTTCCCGGATCGCACGTTCCCCCGATCCTGACGGGCCCCGAAGCGTAAGCCCCCGCGCGCCGACGTCATCGCCGCCGAATGGAAGCGTCCCGTGCTTCCCCTTTCTGTCCGCCTCGCCCTGTGCCGGATTGTCCGGTTTCAGGGCTTTTTTGCGGCCTCCGCTCCGGCGTCCCGTCGCCTCCCTTTCGAGCGCTGGGCTCTCCAGCGAGCTTTTTGGAAATCAGGCTCGCAAAGGGAGAGCATATTGGGGCAAGAGGCCTTCTTGTCTTCGTCACCTTCCGGCTCCTCGGCACGGCAAAGGGGCGCACGGGGCGTAGCCAGTTCCACCCGGCTCGCCTTGCGGATTGTCTTGTCTGACGAAGAAAACGTGTTGTGTTGATTTGTTAATCTATTATTTCAAAGTCTTATGGATTTTCTGTGGAGAAAGGCTTTACAGTTTTGGGGGTTTGGATTATTTGAATTAAAAATGTTTAATATTAAACTTTTTAATACTAAACAAAAGGAGGTTCTCATGAAAGGATGCCTGCTGTTGCGGCATGTGCGGCTTACGGACGGATGCTTGGGAGATATCCTCATTGAGGATGGGAAGATTGCGCGTACGGCGCCTGTGATTTCTCCCTCTCAGGACATGCCGGTTCTGGAGGGGGGCGGCGGGGTGGTTTGCCCGGGGTTTGTAAACGCGCACATTCATCCGGGACAGACCTTCGTTGGGGGGCCTTGGGTTGACTACGCATACGCCGACACCGTCCCGGGCAGAGCGCGGGCCGAGGCGGAATACCAGTCCACGCATCCGCGCATGAATGCTGCGCGCAACTGTTTTGTGCAGTTCAGGGAAGCCATCCGACGCGGCACCACCCATGTCCGTGGGCATATGGATGTCGGCTCCTTCGGACTTGAAGAAATGGAAGATGCCCTCTACGCCCGCGAGGCATTCCGGGATGTGCTGGATATTGAGTATGTCGCCATGCCGAGCAACGGCATTCTCAACATGGCCACCGATCCCGCCCAAACCATACCCGCCGCCGTCCGCCTGGGCGCGGAAGGGATAGGCGGAGCCGATCCCTGCGACCGCGACGGAGATCCCGTGCGCTCCGTCGAGCTGACCTGTCGCCTGGCTGCGGAAACCGGGGCAAAAGTGGATCTGCATTTGCATGAATTCGGCGCTATGGGGCTTTTTTCCATGCATCTGCTTTTCGCGGGTATCCGCAAGTATCATCTGGAACATCGCGTGACGATCAGCCATGCGTGGTGCCTTGCGAACGTGAGCGACGAAACGTTCCGCCCCATCGCCGAAAACATGCGGGAACTGGGAATCGGCATCATCACGCATGTTCCAGGGCATGTGCCGTTTCCCTCGCTAAAGCAAATGCAGCGTTTTCATGTTCCGTATGGAGTGGGAACAGACAACATGCGCAATCTGTGGAGTCCTTATGGAATGAACGATATGCGTGAGCGGGTCATGTTGCTTGCCTACCTGAGCGATTTCAGGCGCAGGGAGGATCTGGAAGCCGCATACGACGCCGGGACATACGGCAGCGCACAGATCATGCGGCTTGCCGACTATGGCCTGCAACCCGGATGTCGGGCGGATCTGGTGGTGTTTTCTGCGGAAAACCGGGCCGAAGCGCTCCTGCAATGCGCCATGCCGCATTTCGTCATCAAGCGGGGCCGGCTGGTGGCCCGGGATGGCGTGCTGGAGGACTGCGTCCCGGAATACAAGCCTTGTTGAACCGACGGGGCAGGAGAGAAACACGGTCCGGTCATGCCGCCTTTTTGTAAAGAAGACGTGGTTTGAACAGCAAAAAGGAGTCTCCATCCTGCACGGGGCCTCAGGTGCGGCGCCCGTCGGCTCTTTGAAAAATGATACCTTCAGCTTGGTATGCATTCTGGTGGAAGCCTCAACGTTACCCATCGCAAAAAACGGCATTTCGTTTACTCCCCATAACGGCGCGTTTCTCGCGTACAGCCAATGGAGCATAGTATGAAGCCTTTTTTTGACATGTCGTTGCTTTTGGCACTAGGCTTTTTGGCGTTTTTGCTTCTTCTTGGCGTTGCCCTCAGGGCTAAAGTGCCCCTGCT